>DATNCB010000618.1:0-1503 GCA_035571715.1 Ramlibacter sp. | reverse complement strand
CAACGCCAAGGCGGTGCTGCAAAGCTGGGCCGACGCCGAGTGGTTCACCAGCCGTCCGGAGGTGCCGCAAAGCATGAAGGTGACGATATTCAAGGTGACCGGCGAAACCAACACCGACGACCTGTCGCCCGCGCCCGATGCCTGGAGCCGTCCCGACATTCCGCTGCATGCACTGGCGATGCTGAAGAATCCGCGGCCCGGCATCACGCCCGAAGAAGAAGGCAAACGCGGCCCCGTCAAGTTCATCGAGGAGCTGCGGGCGCGCGGCAACCTGGTGGCCTACGCCGGCGACGTCGTCGGCACCGGATCCAGCCGCAAATCGGCGACCAACTCCGTCTTGTGGTTTACCGGCGAAGACATTCCCTATGTGCCGAACAAGCGCTTTGGCGGCGTCTGCCTGGGGTCGAAGATCGCGCCGATCTTCTACAACACGATGGAAGACGCCGGCGCCCTGCCGATCGAGCTGGATGTGTCGAAGATGGCGATGGGCGACGTGGTCGAACTGCGTCCCTACGAGGGCAAGGCGTTGAAGAACGGCCAGGTGATTGCGCAGTTCAAGGTCAAGAGCGAAGTTCTTTTCGACGAAGTGCGCGCGGGCGGGCGCATTCCGCTGATCATCGGGCGCGGCCTGACGGCCAAGGCGCGCGACGCGCTCGGACTGCCGCCGTCCACGCTGTTCCGCCTGCCGCACGACCCTGCCGACACCGGCAAGGGCTACACGCTGGCCCAGAAGATGGTCGGCCGCGCGTGCGGGTTGCCGGCGGGCAAGGGTGTGCGTCCGGGCACGTACTGCGAACCGAGGATGACCTCGGTGGGTTCGCAGGACACCACTGGTCCCATGACGCGCGACGAGCTCAAGGATCTGGCCTGCCTGGGATTCAGCTCGGACCTGGTGATGCAGAGCTTTTGCCACACGGCGGCGTATCCGAAACCGGTCGACGTGAAAATGCACCATGAGCTCCCGCAATTCATTTCGAACCGTGGCGGCATCAGCCTGCGGCCGGGCGACGGCATCATCCACAGCTGGCTCAACCGCATGCTGCTGCCCGACACGGTGGGCACCGGCGGCGACAGCCACACGCGCTTTCCGATGGGCATCAGCTTCCCGGCCGGGTCGGGCCTGGTTGCCTTCGCGGCCGCCACCGGCGTGATGCCGCTGGACATGCCCGAGAGCGTACTGGTGCGCTTCAAGGGCAAGATGCAGCCGGGCGTGACGCTGCGCGACCTGGTCAATGCGATCCCGCTGTACGCCATCAAGCAGGGCCTGCTGACCGTGGCGAAGCAGGGCAAGAAGAACATCTTCTCGGGCCGCATTCTCGAAATCGAAGGTCTGCCCCAGCTCAAGGTGGAGCAGGCGTTCGAGCTCAGCGACGCGTCCGCCGAGCGTTCCGCCGCCGGCTGCACGGTGCACCTGGACAAGGCGCCGATCATCGAATACATCAACAGCAACATCACGATGCTCAAGTGGATGATCGCAAACGGCTATGCCGACGCGCGCACCAT
>DATNCB010000617.1:0-16520 GCA_035571715.1 Ramlibacter sp. | reverse complement strand
AGGAACGACACGTTCAGGATGTGCAACTGGTCGGGCAGGATCTGCTCGGCAAAGCGCCCTTCGAACGTCATGATGGTGTCGAAGGCAAGGGAGCCACAAATCACTGCTGCCATGTTGTTGGTCTCGGGTGAGGTCAGGGATAAAACGCGAGCAGCCGGTACCCGGCGACCCGGGCGCCCGCGCCCTCGGCGGGTACGGCCATCGCAAGCGAGCCGGACCATTCCGAGGCCGGCGCGATCACGCCGCGGGCCGGCGCCAGTTCGGTGGGCATGAGCACACGCCGAACCAAAGGCTGGTCCTGTGCGTCGGTGAGCGTCAGCTCCAGCGCCGGCATCGCAACCGGAGTGCCTGCCTGGTTTTTCAGGGTGACGTTGAGCCGGTAGGCATCGCCGCGCAACTTGTTGAAGGATGAGCTGTCGATCGCGATGGCGTCGATCTGGCGCGGCGGCCCGATCCGGCAGTTCAGCGCGGCGCACAGGCTTGCCAGCCATGGCTGCAGCGCCGGCTGGGCCGCCGCCAGACGATCGCGATCGTGCACGGCAATCTGCAATGCGAGCGTCACTGTGAGCGCGAGCGCCGCAGCCAGCAGCGCAGCCCGAACCCCTGGACGGGCCCATGTGGCCTTGCGCCGGGCGTCACGCACAAAAGAAACGTCGTGCAGCCCGGCTCCATGCTCCGACTGCTGTTCGGAGTCGAACTCAGAATCGGATTGCGCGGGGAACAAGGGCGCGATGTCGCTGTCCGGTCTGCGAAACTCGAATGGGCGGTCGAGCGGATCCTCCACCAGGGCTTGAGCTTCCTCCTCGATCTGCCGGGAATCGGGCGCATCGATCGCAACGCCTTCCTCGATTTCGGTATTGAGCGAAGAGTCGAAAGCTTCGGATTCCGGGGCATCTTCGCTAGCCTCGACTTCGGCTTCCCTCGGGATCGGTGGCGCGATGGGCACGTTGGGCGCCACATCCGTCGGCGGTATTGCTGCATCGCCCTGGAGATGCGCGCTGGCGTCGAACACTTCCGCGCACTGCCCGCAGCGCACCCAGCCTTCAGAGATCTTGAGCTGGTCGGGAACCACTTTGAACATGGTCCCACAAGCAGGGCAACGCGTGATCAGGCTCATGAGCTGCCGATTGTAGCCAGCGGGTCGCCGCGCTCGTCGTCCTGCTACACCTGGAACGCGGCGGTCATCAGCACCCAGCCATCTTCGGTGTCGGCCACCTCGAGCCGGGTATAAGGCGCATAAGCCGCTTTGAGTTCGTCCGCCTGCCGCTCCAGGATGCCGGCCAGTACCAGAGAACCGCCCGGCGCGACCAGCGAGCACAGCAGCGGTGCCAGCACTTTGAGGGGCGAGGCCAGGATGTTCGCCAGCACCAGTTGGTATTGCCCCCCGGCTTGGTCGGGCAAGCCAGCGTTGAGTTGCACGCCGTTAGCGTGCGCATTGGCCAAGGTCGATTCGACCGCAGCCGGATCGATATCCACTGCATCGATGCGCGACGCGCCGAATCGCGCCGCGCCGATGGCGAGAATGCCGGAGCCGCAACCGTAGTCGAGCACTCGCCGGTGCAGCGGCGGGTGGCGGGCGATCCAGCGCAGGCACATACGCGTGGTCGGGTGCGTGCCGGTGCCAAAGGCCAAGCCCGGATCGAGGCGGATCACCTGCCGCGCCTGAACCGGAGGTTGGTGCCAGGTCGGCACGATCCAGAACTGCGGCGTGATTTCCACCGGGGCAAACTGCGATTGCGTCAGCCTGACCCAGTCCTGGTCCGGTACCGGCGAGACGCCAAGCAGCATGCAGCCTGCAAAGAAGTCCTGCGCCTGGAGCAGGCGCGAGGCTTCCCGGGTGGCTGCTTCGGTGGCGAACAGCGCCAGCACGCGCGAGCGCTGCCAGCCCTGTTCGGGCGCGGGCATGCCGGGTTCGCCGAACAGCGCCTGCTCGGCCTCGGTCTGCGCGTCCGCATCCTCAACGGAGACGCTCAGCGCATCGAGCGCCTCCAGCGCCTCGCCGATGATTTCGACCTTGTCCTCGGGGCAAAGCAGACTGAGCTCAAACATGAAAGGCGGGCACAAGGACGCGGAAAACGAGCGCTAGCGCGGATCAGCGCTTGTGGTCCGCCAACCACTCTTCCAGGTAGTGGATATTGGTGCCGCCGTCCATGTACTTGGCATCGACCATCAACTCCCGGTGCAGCGCCATGTTGGTGTTAATGCCTTCCACCACCGTTTCCAGCAAGGCCGTGCGCATTCGCGCCAGCGCCTGCTCGCGGGTGTCGCCGTGGACGATGATCTTGCCGATCATCGAATCGTAGTTGGGCGGCACGAAGTAGTTGGTGTAGATATGGGAGTCGACGCGCACACCCGGCCCGCCCGGCGCATGCCACATGGTGATGCGTCCCGGGGATGGAACGAATTTGTACGGATCCTCGGCATTGACGCGGCATTCGATCGCATGGCCGCGCAGCACGATGTCGCGCTGGCTGAATGGCAGCCTCTCGCCGGCGGCTACCATGATCTGCGTCTTGACGACGTCCACACCGGTGATCATCTCCGTGACGGGATGCTCGACTTGCACCCGGGTGTTCATCTCGATGAAATAGAACTCGCCGTCCTCGTACAGGAATTCGAAAGTGCCGGCGCCGCGGTAACCGATCTTCTTGCACGCCGCCACACAGCGCTCACCGATCTTCTCGATCAGCTTGCGCGCAATGCCCGGCGCCGGAGCCTCCTCGATGATCTTCTGGTGCCTGCGCTGCATCGAGCAGTCGCGCTCGCCCAGGTAGACGCCGTTCTTGTGCTTGTCGGCCAGGATCTGGATTTCGATATGGCGCGGGTTCTGCAGGAACTTCTCGAGGTAGACCGCCGGGTTGCCGAAGGCGGCCGCGGCCTCGGCCTTGGTCGTCTGCACGGCATTGATCAGCGCCGCCTCGGTGTGGACCACCCGCATGCCGCGCCCGCCGCCGCCGCCGGCCGCCTTGATGATCACCGGATAGCCGACCGCCTTGGCCATGCGGCGGATCTGCACCGGGTCATCCGGCAGTTCGCCTTCCGAGCCGGGCACACAGGGCACACCCGCCTTGATCATGGCCTGCTTGGCCGATACCTTGTCGCCCATGGTGCGGATCGACTCGGGCGTCGGCCCGATGAACTGGAAGCCGCTTTTTTCCACCCGTTCGGCGAACGAGGCGTTTTCGGACAGGAAGCCATAGCCGGGGTGGATGGCTTCGGCATCCGTCACCTCGGCCGCCGAAATGATCGCCGGCATGTTCAGGTAGCTCTGGGCCGAAGGAGCCGGCCCGATGCACACGGCCTCTTCGGCCAGCTTGATGTATTTCGCGTCGCGGTCGGCCTCGGAATAGACCATGACCGCCTTCACTCCGAGTTCGCGGCAGGCACGCTGGATGCGTAGCGCGATCTCTCCGCGATTGGCGACAAGAATCTTCTTGAACATCAGGCGACCACGAACAGCGGTTGTCCGTACTCGACGGCCTGGCCGTTTTCGCAGAGGATCTGGGTGATGGTGCCCGCTTTATCGGTTTCGATCTCGTTGAGGATCTTCATGGCTTCGATGATGCAGACCGTCTCGCCTTCCTTGACCTGGCTCCCGATCTCCACGAACGGCTTCGCGCCCGGGCTGGCCGAACGGTAGAAGGTGCCCACCATGGGGGACTTGACGATATGGCCGGCCGGCACTTCGGCCACTGCGGGGACGGGTGCGGCCGGCGCCGTCGCGGCGGCACCCCCTGACAGCGCGAGCGCCGCGCCGGTGACCGATGCGGGCGCGGGCTGAACCACCCCGGTGCCTTTAACGATCCGGACCTTACCCTCTGCTTCAGTGATCTCGAGTTCGGAAACGTTGGATTCGGACACCAGGTCGATCAACGTCTTGAGTTTGCGCAAGTCCATGTGTCCTCCAACCCGACAGCGAACGAAAAGAAGGCGAATTTACAGCAAAATACGGGAACTCCCGCGTTCTGTGCTCTTTTTTTGCTTATTTTCGCTCTAGGACTTGACAATTGCCAGCGGCGAAGGAGCCGCGCGAGCGTCGGTGCCGGTTAGCGCAAGCTGGCCCACTGCTCCAGGTCGCCGGGTTTGACGCGTCCTATTCTACGCTGGAGCACCTGCCCGGCACCGGCGAGGACCACCGTGAAGGGCAGTCCGCCTGCAAGATTGCCCAGTTCTTTGGACAGCTCCGCTCCGCCCATTCCAGCCAATCCGACCGGAAAACTGATCGGTGTCCGCTCCAGGAAAGTGCGGACCGCGCTAGGCTGATCGATGGCCAATCCCACAACTTGCCAGCCTTTGGAGACATTTTGGCGAAAGAACTGGTCGAGCAAGGGCAGCTCATCCACACAAGGCGGGCACCAGGTCGCCCAGAAGTTGACCAGTAGGGGTTTGCCACGAAGGGACTGCATGGCCAGCGTCGTACCCGCTGGAGTGTCGAAGCTGAGCGACCATAATGCCGCTGCCTCCTGCGAGACCGGCTCAGGACGCCACTTCCACCACGCCAAGCTGGCGCCGGCGAGAGCCGCGGCGCCGGCCACGCCGGCATACAGCAGGCGGCGCCGGCTGGCGGGCAAAGCGGTTTCCGAAATATTTGTGTTCATGTCTGTCCATTCTCCAGCAAGGACCGCACTGCCGCCAAGTCGCCCCGTGGCGCGCGGCCTTTGGCATCGCGCTTCAGGGCGCCGCGCACATCGTCGTGATCGTAAATCATCAGATGGACACCCACGGCTTCGCCCAGTTCCGCACTGATACTGGAAAGGCTCAACGCTTCGACCGGCACGCCGTTGAAGCCAGGGACCGTGCGCGCCTCGTAGGCCACATTCTTTTCGATCAGCGCGATCTCGGCCGACTTCGGGTCGTCGCAAAACAGCTGGATATAGATGTCCGACAGCCTCGTGGCCGTGCCATGCCAGACAGCGCCGCCGAGGTAGGGGCGAAACTGCGCCAGCCGCTCCATCCACGCCAGCGCCAGCCTGCGCAGCGCCGCCAGTTCGGCGGGCTGGGTGTCGGCGCAAAACAGCTCGACATACTCGCGCACCGCATCTTCGACCACGTCGTTGTCCGGCAGGGCCGTACGTGCATTCAGTCCGAGTTGCTTGACCGCGCGGCGCTTGGCGGGCCCATATTCAAGGCCTTCTTCCACCACCATGCGCGCCGCAGCCGCGGCGATCTCCGATTTCACGCTGTCCATGCGGGAGATTCTGCATTGATTGCGAATGGCTGCACCCGTACAGTGCCATGTACCCAGGAGACCCGTATGCAAAGCACCATGATGAAGGATCCGCTGTCGCTCAACCATCTGCTCGAGCGCGCGGGCACGCTGTTCGCCGGCAACGAAATCGTCTCCCGGCTACCCGACAAGACACTGCGGCGGCACAGTTTCGGCCAGTACTACCGCCGCACCCGCGCGCTGGCCTCGGCCCTGCAGGCGCTGGGGCTGAAGAAAGGCGACCGCGTCGCCACGCTGTGCTGGAACCATCACGCGCATCTGGAGTGCTACTTCGGCATTCCGGCCGCCGGCGGCGTGATGCACACGCTGAACCTGCGCCTCGCGCCTGCCGAGATCGGCTGGATCGCGGCCAACGCGCAGGACCGCTTCCTCGTGATCGACGACGTGCTGCTGCCGCTGTACCGGCAATTCGCCGGCTTGCACCGGTTCGAGAAAGTCATCGTGTTTCCATTCTCCGGCGCGCCGGTACCGGCTGAGTTCGCCAACTACGAAGCCCTGCTGGACGCAGCCGACCCCGACGCTTTCGCGTACGCGCCGCACCAGGAAGACGACCCGGTGGCCATGTGCTACACCTCGGGCACCACCGGGCGGCCCAAGGGCGTGGTGTATTCGCACCGCTCCACAGTCCTGCACACGCTGGTCGCCAGCCTGGGCGACTTCTGGGGCTTGCGCGGCACCGACGTGGTCCTGCCCGTGACGCCGATGTTCCACGCCAACAGCTGGGGCATGCCGTATGGCGCCGTGATGATGGGAGTCAAGCTGGTCTTTCCCGGTCCCCACCTGCATCCGGACGACTTGCTGGACCTGATGCAACAGGAGCCGCCCACCTTGGCACTGGGCGTGCCGACCATCTGGATGAGCCTGATCCAGGCCTTCGATGCGGCGCAATCGCAAGACTCGCCCAATCACGGGCGCTGGAAATTGCCGCGCGGAATGCGCTCGCTCGTCGGCGGCGCGGCAGTTCCCGAGGCCTTGATTCGCGCTTTCGACCGCCATGGCATCTGGATCCTGCAAGGCTGGGGCATGACCGAGACTTCGCCGGTGTGCACCATCTCGTATCCGCGCGCGGAACTGCGCGACGCGGACGCGAACGAACGTTATCGCCGCGCGGCCATGGCGGGCGTGCCGGTGCCGCTGGTGGACCTGCGGGTGCGGGGCGACAGCGGCGGCGATCAGCCTTGGGATGGCAAGAGCGTGGGCGAGATCCAGGTGCGCGGTCCGTTCATCACCGGCAGCTATCACGAGGTACCGGTGGAAGCCGAGAAGTTCACCGCCGACGGCTGGCTGCGTACGGGCGACGTGGCATCGGTCGACGCGCTCGGTTTCGTGAAGATTTCCGACCGGACCAAGGACCTGATCAAGTCCGGCGGTGAATGGATCAGTTCGGTCGACCTGGAGAACGCCATCATGGCGCATCCCGCTGTGGCCGAGGCCGCGGTGATCGCGGTCCCGAACCAGAAGTGGAGCGAGCGGCCGCTGGCCTGTGTGGTGCTCAAGCCCGGACGCGACGCGGCTGGCGGCGAATTCGACGCGCACCTGCTGCAACACGGTTTCGCCAAGTGGCAGTTGCCGGAACGATATGAATTCATCGATGCCGTGCCGCGCACATCGACGGGCAAGTTCTGGAAATTGAAACTGCGCGAACGCTTCCCGAAATGAGCTGAGAGGGCCGCGATAATCGGCCGATGCACATCCACATTCTCGGCATCTGCGGCACCTTCATGGGCGGCTTGGCCGCCCTCGCCCGCGAAGCCGGACACAAGGTCACCGGCTGCGACGCGGGCGTCTATCCGCCCATGAGCGATCAGTTGCGCTCGTTGGGCATTGCACTCGTCGAAGGTTACGGTGCCGACCAGCTCGCGCTCGCACCCGACATGTGGGTGGTGGGCAACGTGGTCTCGCGCGCGCGGCAGGCCGACGGGACGGCGCGTTACCCGCTGATGGAAGCGATTCTCGATGCCGGCCTGCCCTACACCAGCGGGCCGCAATGGCTGGCCGAGCACGTCTTGCAGGGCCGCCACGTGCTCGCCGTGGCCGGCACCCACGGCAAGACCACGGTCTCTGCGATGCTGGCGTGGATCCTCGAGCATGCGGGCCTGGAGCCCGGCTTTCTCATCGGCGGTGTACCGGCCAACTTCGGCATTTCCGCGCGGCTCGGAAAGGGCGGAAGCTCGCTATTCGTGATCGAGGCCGACGAATACGACACGGCCTTCTTCGACAAGCGCAGCAAGTTCATCCACTACCGTCCTCGCACCGCCGTGCTGAACAACCTGGAGTTCGACCACGCCGACATCTTCGATGACCTGGCCGCGATCGAACGGCAGTTCCATCACCTGGTGCGCACGGTGCCCTCCACCGGCCGCATCATCGTCAATGGCCTGGAAGAAAGCCTCGCGCGCGTGCTGCACATGGGCTGCTGGAGCGAGTTGCGCAGTTTCGGTGCGGCGACGAACGACTTCTCGGCGCAGGGCGAGCCCCACAGTTTCGAGGTTCTCGAGCGCGGACGGCCGCTTGCCCATGTCGAGTGGGACCTCACCGGCGTGCACAACCAGCTCAATGCGCTCGCCGCCATCGCGGCAGCCCAGCATGTATCGGTCGCACCGGAAGCGGCGGCCCGGGCGCTGCGCGAGTTCCTGAGTGTCAAGCGCCGCATGGAGGTGCGTGGCACGGTCGGCGGCATCACGGTTTATGACGATTTCGCGCATCACCCCACGGCGATGCGCACCACGGTGGATGGCCTGCGGCGCAAACTGGCGGCCGCGGAAATCACGCGCCAGGGCCGCGTACCGGCGCCGCGGATCCTGGCGGTGTTCGAACCGCGCAGCAATACCATGAAACTCGGCGCCATGAAGGCGCAGCTGCCTTGGAGCCTGGAACAGGCCGACCTGTCGTTCTGCCATAGCGGGGGCCTGAGCTGGGATGCGGCCGAAGCGCTGGCGCCGATGGGCGCCAAGGCGCGGGTGGCCGCCACCATCGACGAACTGGTGCGACAAGTGGCCGAGGCGGCGAAGCCGGGCGACCACATCCTGTGCATGAGCAACGGCGGCTTTGGCGACGTGCACGCCAAACTCCTGCATGCGCTGGCAAATCGCCAGGACGGCTAGACCCCGTTTGCCGGATCCGTCGCTGCGTGGCTGTCGCGTGGCTCGAGCAGCGCTGGCGCGGTCAGATCGTACTGAGTGAACGATTGGCCGGCGCTGCTGGGCACGGAATCGAATCCTGGTCCCACTGAATGCGGCTGGCTATCGTCCCGGGCAGCGCTTGCGGTCACGCCGGCTTTGGCCCGCGTCGTCGTGATCGAGCCCGCGTAATACAGGCAGGCGAGGTCGCGCTCCGCGTCGCGCAGCGCCAGCCCGGTGCGCTGGCGCAACTCCTCCATCGTTCCGGGTTCCCCGGAAAGCTCTCGCAGCAGCATCAGGTGCGAGTCGCGCAGCCAGCGCAGCGGGACACCCGGCACATGGCGATAGTAGATCGTCTCGGTGCGGTAGCGCGCCGGCAGCACGTCCCTTTCGGTGCGTCGCACATAGGCCCACGCCAGTTGGCCTGGAGTCAAGTGGACGAAACTTTCCGGCAGCCCGGCTGCGCCGGCCGGCCGCTTGGCCCAACGTGCCTCCTGCAGATCGACAGGATGTACCCGCGGCGAAATGCCCGCCTTGCCACGCAGGAAATCGAGCACTGCAAGCAGATTGCCGCTGTGGCTGATGTGATAGATGCCGTGCCGCAGTTCCGGGCCGCGTTCGATGATTTGAGCGCCGAGTACGAATTGCGAGCGAACTTGGCAAAGCCAGCGTTCAAACTGCAGAAGTACGGCGTGGATGCTGGGTTCGGAAACGGGATCGAACGTACACCGAGGCTCGAAGTCCGGGCTGGCCAAGGGCGTGGCAAATGCCACCGGCCGATCGACGTCGGTCAAATTGAGGTTCAGCGCATGCTCCGTCGGCAGACCGGCCGCAACTTTGAGGTTGCCGTCCGGCATGATGCGGACCTTGGCGCCGTTCACCCACCACGCGTCGGCATCGCCGAACGTGCCGACGCGCCAGCGGCACAGACCCGGGGGCCGGATCAGCGACGCTTCGAGAACCGCCCGCTGTTGCGGCGCGAAACCGGACATGCCCAGCCACAAGATCGGCTGCTCTGCCGCGATAGCACTGACGTGCGTGGCCGGAATCATTGGAATCGTCCCTCTTGAACTTCGCGCGCTGCCGCCCAGCGGATCAGCGCATCAAGTGCATCTTGTGACAAACCGCGGCGCTTGTCCTCCCGTGTTTGTGGGATGGCGGGCAGGGGGCGCCCATCGGTTGATGTGAATCGCGCGCTGTGGCTTGGTGCACGCGCGGCGCCTCGTGCTGCAGGGAAGCTCTGAACAAGTCATGCCGCGCGCGACGGTGCTTTTCCGGGATGAGATCCTAGGCGCCAGACCCAAGGCAAGCCTGGACGGCTTGCCTGGTCTGGCAACAACGGAGATCGCCCGGAAAAGCGCCGTCCCGTAGGGCTCGGACAAGAACGGGCCCTTTGTCCACCAAGTTCCTGGCCCGTGCGTCCAGCACGGGCTGCGAAACGTTGGCGGCCAAATCATCCCGTTTTTGTCGCGAGCGCGCGTGGCAGCACTTATTCAGAGCTTCCCTAGGAGGGGCCTATTCGCGCAGGGGCCGTCAAATCGGCTTTGGCCCACGCGGTGCGCGGCTGGGTCGTGGCCGGCTCGGCGTCGATCCCGGATGGAAGAACGCTTTGCTGTTGGGCGTGGTTTGAATCGGCGGCGTGCCGTTGCGACACGGGTGCCGCGCGTTTGGGGTTGCTTGTGATGGCCCCGACAAAATACAGCGCGGCAAGGTCCCGCGCCAGTGCCCGACCGCCCAGCCCGGTGCGCTGCTGCAAAGACTCGAAGTCGCCTGGCGCGCAGGCCAGCTCCCTCATCAGCAACAAATGCGAATCCGTCACCAGCCGCGGTTGCAACCGCGGCGGCCGCCGGAAATACAGCAGGCCCGCCCGGTAGCGCGCGGGCAATATGTCGCGGCTCGTTCGCAGGGCGAATTGCCACATCAGCTGCGCCAGGCTGGTGCGCACGAACTGTTCGGGGATCGCACTCGAAGCGGAAAGACGTTCCCACATGGCGTTTTCGAAGTCGACCGGGCTCGCCGTGGGGAGCACGCCCGTTTCGCCCTGCATGTTGACCACAGCTATCAACGCACCGTCGGCGCTGACATGATGAATGCCCGGGCGAAGGACGCTTTCCTGCTCCAGGATGAGCGCAGCCAGACAGAATTGGGCGACCAGTGGCCGCATCCAGCTCTCGAACTTCTCCAGGATGGCACGCTCGCTCGCCGAAGACCCGGCCTCGAAGGTGTACAGGGGTTCGAAGTGCCGCGGCGCCAGCGGCAGCGAAAACGCGATCGGGCGATCCACGTCCTTCAGGTCCAGGTGTAGCGAGCGACCGCCCGGCTCCCCAGACGCAACCCGCACCGTGCTGTCGAGCAGGACCTGGACCCGCGCTCCGTTAACGATCCATGCGTCGGCATCGGCAAACTTCCCCACATGCCAGCTACCCGACGAGGCATCCCGCACGACCGCGCTCAGGTGTTCCTGCTGCTGAGCGGAAAACCCGGCAAGCCCGAGGCGCAATAGAGGTAGTTCGATCGACATCTGTTTCGATATGGACGCTTGTTCAATCTCGACCGCATCGAAACAAATATATGCCAGGAGTTACTGATTGTAAATACGAACTTACACCTCAACCCGCACGTCTTGCCTTGACGGATTCGGCTAAAAGTTCTAGCACCTGCAGCGACTCACCCCAGCCAAGGCAGGCATCCGTGATGCTCTTGCCGTATTCAAGGTTCGCAGGATCGTCTTTGCCGGCCGTGAACTTCTGCGCGCCGGCTTTGAGATGACTTTCCACCATCACGCCGAACACGCTATGCGAGCCGCCGGCGAGCTGCGCACCGACATCGCGCGCCACGTCGATCTGCCTGTCGTGCTGCTTGCTGCTGTTCGCATGGCTGCAATCGACCATCAGCGCCGGCGGCAGCCTGGCCGCTTCCAGGTCCTTGCAGGCGGCCGCCACGCTGGCTGCGTCATAGTTCGGCGTCTTGCCGCCGCGCAGGATCACGTGGCAGTCCCTGTTGCCGTTGGTCTGGACGATCGCGACCTGTCCGTTCTTGTGCACCGACAGGAAGTGGTGGCCACGCGCCGCAGCCTGGATCGCGTCGGTCGCGATGCGAATGTTGCCGTCGGTGCCGTTCTTGAAGCCGATCGGCGCCGACAAACCCGAAGCCAGCTCCCGATGGACCTGGCTCTCGGTCGTGCGCGCCCCGATGGCGCCCCAGGAAATCAGGTCGCCCAAGTACTGCGGGGAAATGACGTCCAGGAATTCGCTGCCTGCCGGCAGCCCCAGCCGGTTGATCTCGATCAGCAACTGCCGCGCGATGCGCAGGCCCTCGTCGATGCGAAAGCTCTCATCCAGGTAGGGGTCGTTGATCAGCCCCTTCCAGCCCACCGTGGTGCGGGGCTTTTCGAAATAGACACGCATCACGATCTCCAGCATCCCGCTGAAAGCCGTGCGCGCCTCCTTCAGCCGGCGCGCATAGTCCAGTGCGGCGGCCGGGTCGTGAATCGAGCAGGGGCCGATCACCACCAGCAGCCGGTCGTCCTTGCCGGACATGATGTTGTGGATGTTCCCGCGGGTATCGGTTATCAGTGCTTCGACGCTCGTTCCGCGGATCGGAAAAAAGCGGATCAGGTGTTCGGGCGGGGGCAGCACGGTGATGTCCTTGATGCGCTGGTCGTCGGTCTGGCTGGTTCTATCGACGGGGTGCGCATGCCAGGTCTCGGTGGCGGCAGTGGCTTTGGCGTTCATTCGTGGTCTCTCAGGTACAAGAATCACAAGAATTCAGACGTAAAAAAACCGCCGGTGCCGGCGGTTTTTGGGGAGTTCGTTCGCGCTGCTCTGGATACGCTCAGATCTCTCTACCGCCGGGGGCGTTTGAGAACCAGAAGTAGCCAAAAAAATACGCGCGAGTCGTATGCATGAGGTGAAATGTAGCACAGTCCGCCGCTCGATCGGGCGCCAGCGGCGACCGGGAATATGGGCGCGAGCTCACAGCCGCAACTTCTTCCACCACTGGATCGCCCGCTCCACCTGCGGCTCTTCGAGCGAGCCAAGAGCCGATTGGTCCTGTGCCTCGCTGGCGATCCACTGCTCGTACATGTCGATCAGCAGCATGCCCTCGCCCAGCGTGCGCCATGCCACCAGCTCGAAATCTTCGGCGCTGACCAGCAGTTCCGCGGCGCGCGGCCCCCCGTCGAGCAGCCACTGGCCGATCAGCACACGAAAATTGTTCAGTGCCTGCAAATATGCGGCGTATTCGTAAAGCCCACGCCAGGGCAGGCCCAGGTTCACCACCAGAATGCGGTGGCCGCGCAGCACCGTGAGCAGGTCCACCAGCAGCGGCGCGATCGTGGTGCGCATGCGATTGAGGCGCAGGGCCGCGATGATTGCTTCGATGTGGACGGCAAGCTGGCCCATACTCTCCGAGAACACGCGGCTGTCCTCGTCGGCAACCGATCCACGCAGGAAATTGCTGAGCTCGCCGAACGAGTTGATGCTCGGCAGGTGCGTGGACGGGTTCAGCGGGAGGCGCGAATTGGCAGTCATCGGGTTTCGGGGACGGATGCTCCCCCAGGGTTTCAGGCCGTGCCGCCGACCGTCAGGCCGTCGATGCGCAAGGTCGGCTGGCCCACCCCCACGGGCACGCTCTGCCCCTCCTTGCCGCAGGTGCCAACGCCGCTATCGAGCCTCATGTCGTTGCCGATCATCGTCACGCGCGTGAGCGCATCGGGCCCGTTGCCCACGATGGTCGCACCCTTGACGGGATAGAGAATCTTGCCGTCTTCAACCCAGAAGGCTTCGCTGGCGGAGAACACGAACTTGCCCGACGTGATATCGACCTGGCCGCCGCCGAAATTGGTGGCGTACAGGCCCTTCTTGATGCTGGCCACGATTTCCGCCGGCATCCGGTCGCCGCCGAGCATGTAAGTGTTGGTCATGCGCGGCATCGGGATATGCGCATAGCTTTCGCGCCGGCCATTGCCGGTTGACTTGACGCCCATCAGGCGCGCGTTGAGCGAGTCCTGCAGGTAGCCGAGCAGCATGCCATCTTCGATCAGCACATTGCGCTGGCTGGCGTTGCCCTCGTCGTCGACGTTGAGCGACCCGCGCCGGTCCGAGATCGTGCCGTCGTCCAGCACCGTGACCCCCTTGGCGGCCACGCGCTGGCCCACGCGCCCGGAGAACGCGCTCGCGCCCTTGCGATTGAAGTCGCCTTCCAGGCCATGGCCGATCGCTTCATGCAACAGGATTCCGGGCCAGCCCGGGCCCAGCACCACGGTCATTTCGCCCGCCGGCGCAGGCCGGGATTCGAGATTCGTCAGTGCCGCCTTGACCGCATCGTTCACATAGATTTCGACGCGCTCGTCGTCGAAGTACGCCAAGCCGAAGCGCCCGCCCCCGCCGCCCGAGCCCACCTCGCGCCGTCCGTCCTGCTCCGCGATGACGGTGATCGACAGCCGCACCAGCGGCCGCACGTCGGCGGCCAGCGTACCGTCGGCGCGCGCCACCATGACGACGTCGTACTCGCTGGCCAGCCCGGCCATGACCTGCGCCACGCGTGGATCCTTGGAGCGCGCCAGCTTTTCCGCGCGCTCCAGCAGCTGGACCTTGGCCGTGCTGTCGAGCGTCGCGATCGGGTCCAGGCCCTCGTACAGCGAACGCCCGCCGGCAATCTTCTTGGCGCCCACTTTGGCGCGGCCGGTGCCCGCCGCCGCCGAGATCGTGCGCACCGTGCGCGCGGCGTCCAGCAGCGACGCTTCCGAGATGTCATCGGAGTAGGCGAAGGCTGTCTTCTCGCCGCTCACCGCCCGCACGCCCACGCCCTGGTCGATGCTGAAGCTGCCGGTCTTGACGATGCCTTCTTCCAGGCTCCAGCCCTCGCTGCGGGTGTATTGAAAATACAGGTCGGCATCATCGACCCGGCGCGCGGTTATTTCGGCCAGCGCACGCGATAGATGGGTTTCGTCGAGGCCGAAGGGTTCGAGCAGCAGTCGCCGGGCAGTGGCCAGACGCTCAATGGTGGGTTCGCGAGAAATCATCGCGCCATTCTAGGCGTGCAAGGCGCGCATCCCCGGGTGTGCGGACGACTCCGCGCCGTGTAACAGTTCGCACGCGCTACTACTGCTGCTGCGACAGCAATTTGAACAGCGCCGCGTCGTCGAGATGCGCCAGCCCAGCCGCCGCTGCCCGGGCAAACACGTCCCGCGCGGCGGCCCCCAGCGGCCCGCTGAAGCCGGCGGCGCCGGCAGCTTCCACGGCCAACCGCGTGTCCTTTTGCAACAGCGTGACATGGGCGCGCGGCTCGTAGTCGCCGGCGATCGCGCGCCGCATGCGGTCCGAGCCGATCCAGCTCTGGCCGCTCGATTGCTCGATCACTTCGAGCGTGCGTGCCGGGTCCAGTCCCATGCGCTGCGCCATGGCCAAGGCTTCGGCTGCGCCGGCCAGGTTGATGGCGGCCAGCAGGTTGTTCACGAGCTTGGTTCGGGCGCCGTCACCCGGCCGCGGGCCAATGCGAAAGACGTTGCGGCTCAATGCTTCGATCAGGGCGCGCTGGCGTTCGAAATCGGCGTCGGCACAGGCCACCATCAGGCTCATCGATCCGTCGCGCGCCCGCGCCGGACCGCCCGACATCGGCGCATCGATGGCAGTGATGCCGCAGCCGGCCAGGCGCGCCGCAATGTCCTCGACGTCCTGCGGCGCGATCGTCGGGCACAAGAGCACTGCCTGGCCCTGCCGCATCGCCGCGGCGGCGCCGCCGCGGCCGAACAGCACGTCGCGGGTCTGGTCGGCGTCGACCACGCAAACGATCAATGCCGCGCAACCGGCGACGGCTTGCGCCGCATCGCCTCGCCCAGTGGCGCCCAGCGCCTCCAGGTTGCGAACCTTGGCCGCATCGATATCGCAAACCTGCACCGGCCAGCCCTGCTCCAGCAGGTGCGCGGCCATGGCGCCGCCCATGTTGCCAACCCCGACCACGCCGATCGCGGGTTTCATGCGGGCTTCATGCGGCCTTCACGACTGCACCAGGCGTTTGGACTTGGCGATCGACATCAGGATGCCCAGGCCCATGCCCAGGGTCACCATCGCCGTGCCGCCGTAGCTGATGAAGGGCAAGGGCACGCCCACCACCGGCAGGATGCCGCTGACCATGCCCATGTTGACGAAGGCGTAGGTGAAGAAAATCATGGTCACCGCGCCGGCCAGCAGCCGTGAGAACACGGTGGAGGCTTCCAGAGCGATCGCCAGCCCGCGCAGCACCAGGAACACGAAGCCGGCGATCAGGCACAGGTTGCCCGCGAGGCCGAACTCCTCGGAGAACGCCGCGAAGATGAAATCGGTGGTGCGCTCCGGAATGAATTCAAGATGGGTCTGCGTGCCCTGCATGAAGCCCTTGCCGAACACGCCGCCCGAGCCGATGGCGATCATCCCCTGGATGATGTGGAAGCCCTTTCCCAGCGGGTCCTTGCCGGGATCCATCAGCGTGCAGATCCGCTGCTGCTGATAGTCGTGCAGTACCGGCCAGCGCACCCCGTCGGCGCAAAGCTGCGGCTCGAACACGATCAGCAGGACGGCGGCGGTCAGGCCCACCAGCACCGGCGGCAGGATCAGCTTCCACGACAGTCCCGCGAAAAAAATCACGGACAACCCCGCGGCGAGCACCAGGATCGCCGTGCCCAGGTCGGGCTGTTTGACGATCAGGCCCACCGGAATGATCAGCAGCACGCCCGCGGCCAGGAAGTCCAGGGGCCGTAATTGCCCTTCGCGTCTCTGGAACCACCAGGCCAGCATCAGCGGCATGGCGATCTTGAGGATTTCACTGGGCTGGATCACGATGCCGACGTTGATCCAGCGCTTGGCGCCTTTCTTGGTGACGCCGAATACCGCCACGGCGATCAGCAGGGCCACGCCCACCGTGTACAGCGGCAAGGCAAAACTCATCAGCCGTTGCGGCGGCACCTGCGCCACCAAGAACATCAGCACTCCGGCAATCAGCATATTGCGGCTGTGGTCGACGAAGCGCGTGCCGTGGTCGAAGCCGGAGGAATACATGGTCAGCAGGCCGGCGCATGCCAGCAGGAACACGGCAAACGCCAAAGGGCCGTCGAAGCCTTGCAGCATCGGGGCCAGGCGCTGCATGACGGGGGGTTTCTCGATGACTGCGGCCATGTCCGCGATTATCCTGCCCCG
>DATNCB010000616.1:0-2327 GCA_035571715.1 Ramlibacter sp. | reverse complement strand
CGCGGCGACCTACGCGCCCGACATCGACCTGCGCAAGTGCCGCTTTGTCTGGCTGGGCACGCACAAGCGCTTCGATGCGTTCACCTTCGCGTTCGAGGAAACCGCGCACGGCTGGTTCCAGGCCCATGCCTACCAGTTCGACGGCGACACGTCGACCTTCATCGTCGAGGCGCCGGAAGAGGTGTGGCTCAAGGCCGGCCTGGACAAGATGGAGAAGGAAGAATCGATTGCCTTTTGCGAGAAGCTGTTCGCCAGGTACCTGGACGGCCACAAGCTGATGTCCAATGCCGCGCACCTGCGCGGTTCGGCGCAGTGGATCAGGTTCCCGCGCGTGGTGTGCCGGACCTGGGTTCACCACAACGGCACGGCGCCCGTGGTACTGATGGGCGATGCCGCCCACACGGCGCACTTCTCGATCGGCTCGGGCACCAAGCTGGCCCTCGAGGATTCGATCGAGCTGGCCCGCTGCATCGGCAAGTCGCCGGGCGACCTCGCGCAGGCCCTCGCGGACTATGAAGCCGTGCGCAGCATCGAAGTGTTGCGCATCCAGAACGCGGCGCGCAATTCCACCGAATGGTTCGAGAACGTGGCCCGCTACACGCACCTGCCGCCCGAGCAGTTCTCCTATTCGCTGCTCACTCGCAGCCAGCGGATCAGCCACGAGAACCTGCGTCTGAGAGACAAGGAATACGTGGAGGATTACGAAGACTGGATCGCGCAGCGTTCGGGCGTGCACCGCTCGCCGTCGCAGCGGCCGGTGCCACCGATGTTCACTCCGTTCACCGCGCGCGGAACGACGCTGAAGAACCGCGTCGTCGTCTCGCCGATGGCGCAATACTCCTGCGTCGACGGAGTGCCGGCTGACTACCACCTGGTGCACCTGGGCGCGCGCGCGATGGGTGGCGCCGGCATGGTCGTGGCCGAGATGACTTGTCCGACGCCCGACGCTCGCATCAGCCCAGCCTGTCCCGGGCTATGGAGTGAACAGCAGCGCGATGGCTGGAAGCGCATCGTCGACTTCGTCCATACCCACACCGACGCGAAGATCGCGATGCAACTGGGGCACGCCGGCGCGAAGGGCTCGACCCGGGTGCCGTGGGAAGGCGAAGATCAGCCGCTGGCTCAGGGCAACTGGCCGCTCGTTTCCGCTTCGCCGCAGCAGTACCTGGATGGCGTCAGCGACTGGTCCCGCGCGATGAGCCGCGAGGACATGGACCGGGTCCGGGGCGACTTCGTGCGCAGTACCCGGCTGGCGGCGGAGGCGGGCTTCGACTGGCTGGAGCTGCACTGCGCCCACGGCTACCTGCTATCGAGCTTTATTTCGCCTCTGACCAACCAGCGCACCGACGACTACGGCGGCTCGCTGCAAAACCGGCTGCGCTATCCGCTGGAGGTTTTCCGCGCGATGCGAGAGGTGTGGCCGCAGCACCTGCCGATGTCCGTGCGCATCTCGGCCCACGACTGGGTCGAGGGCGGCATCACGCCCGACGACGCGGTGGAAATCGCGCGGGCGTTCAAGGCCGCCGGCGCCGACATGATCGACTGCTCCTCAGGGCAAGTGAGCAAGCAGCAGGCGCCCGTGTACGGCCGCATGTACCAGACGCCCTTTGCCGACCGGATTCGCAACGAGGCGGGCATCCCCACCATCGCGGTCGGCGCGATCTCCGAGGCCGACCATGTGAACAGCATCATCGCGGCGGGCCGCGCCGATCTTTGCGCTATCGCGCGGCCTCACCTGGCCAATGCATCCTGGACGCTGCTGGAGGCCGCGAAGATCGGCTACTCGGACGTGCAGTGGCCGGTGCAGTACCGGGCGGCGAAGACGCAGCTGGAGCGCAACCTGGAACGTGAAAAAACCATGACGGTCCAGGCAGCAGGCTTGTCGCCGCTTGAGCAAGCCAATCTCGCACAAGGCGTTTGACTTCAGCTCACGAAGCGTCGAGAGACAACCCAGGAGGAAAAATATGGATGTGATTCTTCCGGCCGGCTGGCCGCGTCCCAAGGGCTACGCGAACGGCGTCGTGGCCGGCGGCAAGACTCTCTTCATCGCGGGGATGATCGGGTGGGACGCCGAGGGACAGTTCCACAGCGACGATTTTGCAGTGCAGGCCCGCCAGGCATTGAAAAATATCGCCGACGTTCTTCGCGAAGCGGGAGGCGTGCCCGAAAATATCGTTCGGATGAATTGGTACGTGACCGACAAGCGCGAGTACCTGGCCGCTTCACGCGAAGTGGGCCGGGCGTATCGCGAAATCATCGGAGCCTACAACGCGGCGATGACGGCCGTCGAAGTGAAATCGCTGATGGAAGATCGTGCCAAAGTCGAA
>DATNCB010000615.1:0-6412 GCA_035571715.1 Ramlibacter sp. | reverse complement strand
GTACGGCCGCGAAGCGACACGAGTGCCAACGTTGATTGAGCCTGGGGCAAGTCAACGGGCTTGAGCTGCCGCAGCGTGCCGGAAGCCACTTCCCGCTCCACCAGCCCGGGTGTACCTATCATCACTGTGTCGGTGGCCATGATGATGGCTTTGAGTGAAAGAATGTCGTCGCACTCCACAGCGATGGGCAACTCGTCCGACTCGTTCAAGCCCATCAGGCGCAGCAGCCCGGCCTGCACGGATGCGGGCAGACGGCCGGTGGCAAGGCCAAACTCAGCCAGGTCCGCCATCCGCAACGGCTTGCGAGACAGCAGCGGGTGGGTCTTGCGCACGTAGAACCCGCCAGCCAGGGCGCCGATCTGCTTGACCTCGAATGCGTCGTCGCCCGCTGCAAAACGCGCATCACCAACGAAGAAGTCCAGGTCCTGCCGCCGCACCGGATCGAGCAGGTAGCCCGGGCTTTGCACCTGGACACGCACTCGCACCTTTGGATATTGGCTGCGCATGTGGGCCAGCAGCGGCGGCAGCAAGCGGGCCGCGGTGAATTGGCCGAAGCCCAGAGCAAGTTCGCCAATCTCATGATCGCGGAACGAGACGACGTCGCGCTGCAACCGCTGTGCCTCCTGCAGCAGGCGGCGCGCGCGCTCGACGACGAAAGTGCCGGCTGGCGTGCAGCGCACGCCAGCGCCGGCGCGGGCGAACAGGATCAGGCCAAGCTCGGCCTCAGCCGCCTGCACACTGCGGCTCAGCGCAGGCTGGCTTAGGTGCACGCGCGTGGCGGCTTTGCGGAAACTGTGCTCATCAGCGAGCGCGACCAGGTGGGCGTAGCGGCGAAGGTCCATGGCAATGAATGCAGTAAGTGCATCAAACATAGCATAACAATGCATTAGACATATTCTATTTACGTGTCAACAATGCCGGGCTCAGTCTTAACACCCCCGAGGAGAGAAGATGAACGACGACGCCCACAAGGCGCCGCCGGGCTGTGTGCGCCTGATCGGCGCCAGCCTGTGGAGCCGGACGGGCTCCGCGGTCGACTACCTGCTGAGCCTGCGCCCGGAATTGGCACGCGCCAACGACGCGCAGGGTCTTCGCTACGCGCTGCTGCATACCAGCGGCTGGCTGGTTCAATGGCTCGAAGGGCCGGCCGAGGCCGTGGACCAAGCTTGGGCCACCGCGCAGAAGGACAGTGCCCTGCGGTCCCCGCGACTGCTGCACCGAAGCGTCGGTGAGTCCAAGCTCACACAGCCGGTCCACATCGCGACATTGCACGGCAAGGAGAGAGCCACCGACGTAGCGCGGCGACTGCATCGCGTGGAGCAGCAGGCCGCACTTGGCGGGCGTGCGGAGCCTCATGAGATCTGGGAGTACCTGAGCGCGCCTTCCCGATTCGATCAAGCCGACGCGGTGGCGTCCGTCGGGCGACGTAACCTGGTGGCCATTACATCGGAGAACAACGAATCGATCGATCTGCTGCGGACCATCGCCGATCAGGACAGAAGTGCGGTGACCTATCAGCGCTTTGCAGAAGAGGGAGGCGATGTGGGAGCCGCTTACGCCGACGTTGTCCGCGGCAGGTCCATCACGCGCCTGCAAGCGCTTTCACGGCGGGCCCTGAGCCAGCGGCTGGTCCGGCTGGGCTTGTCGAACCTGCAGTGCCTGGTTTTGCTGTTGGGCAGTCGCAACAGCCCCACTCCCAATCTGGTGGAAAGTGCTGCGGCGCTGCTGGCGGAAGCGCCCTGTCCGTTGGTCCAAGTGGTGGGAACCGATCGCGACACTCTGGAACAGGCTGCCAACATCTTGGGCCAGTTGCCCGGGCTGCAGGTCACGCAAAGCTGCATCGGCCCGTCGCCGCGCGACCGCGTGGAAGCGGTCATGGCACTAGTGCCAAAGGCGCCGCAGGCCGCCCATCCGCCTGCCGCAGGACCCGAAGACTGACGAAATAGAAACGCCCACTGGGTAGTGGGCGTCTGATGCAAGTCCTTAAGCCGTCAATGCACGGCATCCGCCTGGCGCGCAGCCGCCACGGTCGCGGCCGCATCGGCCGTGCCGCCGTTGAAGAAAGCATTCAGCAGCACGGCACTCATCGATGCCAACAGGATCCCCGAGTCGATCAGCGGGTGAATACCAAGCGGCATCCACTGTTTGAAGTTAGGCGCAATCAGAGGAATCATGCCTATGCCGACGGATACGGCAACGACGAAGAGATTGTTGCGATTGTTTTGAAAATCCACTGCGCTCAGGATGCGGATCCCGGTGGCAGCGACCATGCCGAACATGACCAGGCCGGCGCCGCCGAGCACGACGGTGGGCAATGACTCGACCAGGGCCGCCATCTTGGGGAACAGGCCCAGGGCAACCAGGATCAGGCCGCCGGCGACGCAGACAAAGCGGCTGCGCACTCCGGTGACTCCCACCAGCCCGACGTTCTGGGAAAAACTGGTGTAGGGGAAGGTATTGAAAATACCGCCGATCAGGGTGCCCAGGCCATCGGTGCGCAGGCCGCGGGCCAGATCCGGCTGGCCCACCGGCTTCCCGGTCATTTCACCCAGGGCCAGGAACATGCCGGTGGATTCGATCATCACCACGATCATCACCAAGGTCATGGTCAGGATCAGGACCGGATCGAAGATGGGCAGCCCGAACTGGAAGGGCAGCACCACATCGAACCAGCCGGCCTTGGCCACCTTGTCGAAATTCATGAAGCCCATGGCACTGGCCACGATCGCACCGATGATGATGCCCAGCAGAACGGAAATGTTGGCGATGAAGCCCTTCGCGTACTTGGCGATGAGCATGATGGAGACCAGCACCAGGGCGGCGATACCGACGCCTGCCAGCGGCGCGTATTTCGGGTTGGGCACGCTGGCTGCCAGCGACAGGCCCTTCGGCGCGGCGGGCACTGCGCCACCCAAGGCATTCACGTCGGCCAGCCACTTGGCGTGGTCAGGGTTGACGATGCTCGGTGCCGTGGGGCCGAATGGGTTGCCGAAGACCCAGTTGATACCAATCCGCATCAGGCTGATGCCGATGACGAGAATGATGGTGCCGGTGACCACCGGCGGGAAGAAGCGCAGCATCCGGCTGACGAGCGGCGCGATCAATATGGACACGACACCGGCCCCGATGACGGCGCCGAAGATGGTCTGCGCTCCCACCAGGCCCGGCGTGCTGTTGGCCATGGAAACCATCGGCGCCACGGCAGCGAATGTCACTCCCATCATCACCGGCAGGCGAATGCCGAACCACTGCGTCGCGCCCCAGGATTGAATCACGGTCACCAGGCCGCAACAGAACAGGTCGGCGGAGATCAGCATCGCCACCTGCTGCGGGCTGAGTTGCAGGGCGCGGCCGATGATCAGCGGAACGGCGATGGCTCCGGCATACATCACCAGCACATGTTGCAGGCCGAGGACGGCGAGCCGCCCGGTGGGTAGTCTTTGATCGACCGCGTCGACCGTTGGCACTTCGGGCATGGTGATATCTCCTCTTGTAGTAAGCAGAAAAGCTGACGAAAAACGATTACATCGGAGAGTTTCCGATCGGAGGCTGACATAAATCAGACATTGGCCATTCGCTTCCACAGGCGGGCGGCCTGCTTCTGAGCTTCGGCGGCGATGCCGTCGAAGTCGCCCGTGGACAGAACGCCGTCGGCGACCACCACACGCCCGGCCACGACCACATGCCTCACCGCTCCATCCTGCCTGACCACCACATCCCCGAGCGCACCGGGATGCAGCGGCTCGGGATCGCTGGCAAAACGCTCCGCGATCAAGGCATGACCTTTGCCCAGGCGACCCTGCGCCTTTGCGTCGCCATGAATCCTGGCAAGCCGGGAGAGCGCCTCGTCTTCCGTCGCCATGTCCGCGTCCCAGCCGTCGCAGCCCAGGGCCACCCGATCGCTGCAGCCCAGGTTCAGCGCGTACCCGACCCGGTTGCCCTCGTTGGACCGTGGGTTGTGTACCAACCAGCAACCCAGTTCAGCGCAGCGGCGCGCTTGTTCGCAATCCAGGTGTACGCCATGGGCGAGGATCGAACCGCGCGGCAGCGCACCGAGCCGTTCCAGGCGCTCCAAAGGCCCGGGAAAGCCGCGGGCGAGCGCATCGGCAACATCGGCCGCGTCCTCGGCCACATGAACGTGGACGACGGTGCCGAGTTCTTCAGCCAGGCGCCCGGCGGCGCGGATCGTTTCGTCCGACACGGTGAAGCTCGCGTGCAGCCCGACCAGGCCCCGCACGAGCGGTGAGGAAGGCACCCGGCGACATTCGTCCAGGCCACGGCGGGCTTCTGCCGCACCAAGGTTGCGTTCGCTCGCCCCATAGCACAGGAGCGCCCGAACGCCCAATTCGTCGCAGACCCCGGCCAGGATCTCCAGCGATCCTTCGATCATGTGGGGCGATTCGTGATGATCAACGAGCGTCGTTGTTCCCGCCAGCAGCGCCCGCGCTACGTAATCCAGCGCCGCGGCCCGCAAGGTTTGCGCATCAAGGGCAAGGTCGAGCCGCCACCACACCCGCTCGAGGATTTGCAGGAAAGACTGCGGCGCAGGAGTAGCCGGTGGCATGCCGTAACGCACCAGCCCGCTGTACAGATGGGTGTGGGCGCAGATGGCTCCGCTCGCGATCTCCCCTTGCGCGCAAGGCAGCCGCAGCGCATCGGGCGGCGCCGTCGCAACCACCAGTCCGTCGGCCACCGCCACACTGCGGCCAAGACGGTCCGGTCCGATCAGCAACGGTGGCGTCAGTGCCATTGATCCCTGTCGCCATCCTTGATGAGGCCGACATCGATGGCTCGCGCAGCTGGAGAGTCTTTCATCGGCAGGGTCATGCGCCGCACGCCGTCGAACGCCTCGAGGGCCGCAGCCACGGCGCCGGCGGTGGGCACCAGGCCGAGTTCGCCGATGCCCTTGGCGCCGAAGGGGCCTTCCGGCTCATGCTCTTCGATCAGGGTGATTTCGATCTTGGGCATGTGGGGGGCGCGCAAGACGCCGATTTCACGCGGCTTGAAGGTCACCGGCATCCCGTCCTTGCAGGGAAGCTCTTCAGTGAGCGCGTAGCCCAGTCCCATGGCAACCGCGCCCTCGATCTGCGCCTCGCATTGCTGCGGGTTGATCGCGCGGCCGACGTCCTGGGCCACGTGCACCCGTTCGACCGCACCCGCTTCGTCGAGCACCACGACCTGGGCCGACCAGCCGAACGACGTATGGGTCTTGATGATTCCGTTCTTGGTCTGGCCCGGAGCGGTGGTGTCGTCAATGGTCGTTTCGCCCTCGTAGATGTGCCCGACCAGATCGCGCAGCGTCTGCCCCGCGTCCAAATCGACCTTGAGCTTGGCGGCGGCGTCAATGGTGGCGCGGCCGGCCAGCAGCGTCCCTCGCGATCCCGTGGTCTGGCCGCTTCCCAGTTCGAACCGGCTGTTCACCTTGGGACGGAACACCGATGCCGGCAGGCCGGTGACTTCGACGGCGAACTGGATGATCACGGTGAACAACCCCTGCCCCATCTCGGTGAAGCCGGAATACAAGCTGACGCTGGCGTCGGCCTCCACCTCCATCCGGCACTTGCCTTTTTCGATGGCGCCGTTGCCGATACCGGAATTCTTGACACCACAGGCGATGCCAACTGCCCGGCCGCTGCTGCGCGCGCCGTAATACGCGTCTTTCACTGCCAACAGTGTCCGCTCCAGGCCAAGGGACTTGTCCAGCACCTGCCCGCTAGAGAAAACGTCGCCGATGCGCACGGCGTTGCGCCAGCGCATTTCCCAGCCATCGATGCCGACTTTCTTCGCCAGCAGATCCAGGCAACCTTCGATGGCAAAACTCGTCTGGTTGACGCCGAAACCGCGCATGGCGCCGCAGGGCGGATTGTTGGTGTAAGCGGCCACGGCCTCGATGTCTATTGCCGGAATCCGGTACGGTCCGCAGGCATGTCCAGCGGCCCGCTCAATGACCTTGCCGCCGACAGAGGCGTAGGCGCCCGAGTCGCCCAGCAGATTGATCCGGGCGGCGGTCAGGCGTCCCTGCGCATCGCAGCCCACCGTGTAATTCATCGTGATGGGATGGCGCTTGGGGTGCATGCGGATCGATTCCTCGCGGTTCAGCTCGATTCGCACGGGCCGGCCAGTCAGGCGAGCCGCCAGCGCGGTTTGCGCCTGGATCGTCATGTCCTCTTTGCCGCCGAAAGCGCCGCCATTGGGCACCAGTTCAACGAAGATCCTGTCCTCGGGTTCGCCCAGCACCGACGCCACCTGGCGACGGTCGTCAAACACGCCTTGCCCCTGCGTCAACAGATGCAGCCTGCCGTCGTCCAGAGGCACGGCCAATGCCGCTTCCGGTTCAAGAAACAGGTGCTCGATGCGCTGGGTGCGCCAGGTGCCGTTCACCACGTGCGCGGAAGACGCCAGTGCTGCGTCC
>DATNCB010000614.1:0-1251 GCA_035571715.1 Ramlibacter sp. | reverse complement strand
CACCCGCTTCCGGCTTGCCGGGCATATTTCTGCATGACTCCATGCCGAGCAAGACCTTCGACACGAAACCTGGTCCAGGTTCGGTCGAAGCGTGCTTGTGGTTCGCGGCAATCGCAAGATCACTTGGCTCGCCGCACCTGCAAAGGGTTGCTGGTCAACACAACTCGGAGTACTGGATATGGAGTTCTTTTCTACCGGCTGGTGGTCGGCGCTGCTGGCCATCATTCTCATCGACCTTGTGCTCGCGGGCGACAACGCGATCGTCATCGCCTTGGCGGCTCGCAGCCTGCCGCAGCGGCTGCGAAGAAAAGCCATCGTCTGGGGCACGCTTGGCGCCATCGTCGTGCGCTCGGCCATGACCGTGGGCGTGGTGTGGCTGCTCAGGATTCCGGGGCTGATGCTGGTAGGCGGACTGGGGCTGGTCTGGATCGCGTACAAGCTGCTCGTCGACACGGGCGGCACCGATCACGAGGGCCCGGTCGCCACCACCTTCTGGGGCGCCATGAAGACGATCGTCGTCGCCGACGCGTTGATGGGAATCGACAACGTGCTGGGCGTCGCCGGCGCGGCCCACGGCGCCTTCGACCTCGTGGTGATCGGGCTGCTGGTGAGCGTGCCGATCGTGGTCTTCGGCAGCACCCTGGTGCTGAAATTGGTGGAGCGCTTTCCTCTCATCGTCCATGCCGGCGCGGCGGTGCTGGCTTTCACCGCGGCGCGGATGATCGTCGGCGAACCCCTGCTGGACGAGCTTTTCGACTCCGCGGCTGCGCGTTGGATCATCTATGTCGCTGCGGTGGCCGGCGTCCTCGCTTCGGGCTGGTGGGTCGCGCGCCGCAGGGGCGCCGGCAATAGCGGCCGGACGGTCCGCAGCTGACCCGCAATCCGGGCGGCGCAGCCATGCTGGCCCGAGCGGCCGGTGTATCCTTGCCGCCCATGATCAAGCTCCTCGTGAAATGGCTGCTCAGCGCGGCCGCGCTGCTGTTCGTCGCTTTCATCTACAGCGGCGTCGAAGTCAAGACCTTCACTGCCGCGCTGATCGCGGCCTTCGTGATCGGGCTGCTGAACGCGGTGGTGCGACCGATCCTGGTGCTCTTCACGCTGCCGGTCACGGTGGTCACGCTCGGTCTGTTTCTCTTCGTCATCAATGCGCTGATGTTCTGGGCCGCCGCCGAGGTGCTGTCCGGCTTCCATGTGCGCGGTTTCATCGCCGCGCTGATCGGGTCGGTGCTCTATTCGCTGCTGGGTATGGTC
>DATNCB010000613.1:0-7651 GCA_035571715.1 Ramlibacter sp. | reverse complement strand
CAGGTGGTGGACTGGCTGTGGACCTACGCGTTCGACCAGCGCGCCAGCGACATCCACCTGGAGCCGCGGCGCGAGCAGGGCGTGATCCGCTTTCGCATCGACGGCGTGCTGCATCCGGTCTACCAGATGCCCATGGGCGTGCTCAATGCGATGACGGCGCGCATCAAGCTGCTGGGCCGCATGGACGTGGTGGAAAAGCGCCGGCCGCAGGACGGCCGCATCAAGACCCGCAACCCGCGCGGCGATGAGATCGAGATGCGGCTGTCGACGCTGCCCACCGCCTTCGGCGAAAAGATGGTCATGCGCATCTTCGATCCGGACACCGCCGTGAAGGACCTCGACGCGCTGGGCTTCTCGCAGCACGACGCGCAGCGCTGGGAGACGCTGGTCAAGCGGCCCTATGGCATCGTCCTGGTCACCGGGCCGACGGGCTCGGGCAAGACCACCACGCTGTATTCGACGCTCAAGCGCATCGCGACCGAAGAAGTGAACGTGAGCACGGTGGAGGACCCGATCGAAATGATCGAGCCCTCGTTCAACCAGACGCAGGTGCAGCCGCAACTGGACTTCGGGTTTGCCGAAGGGTTGCGGGCGCTGATGCGGCAAGACCCGGACATCATCATGGTCGGCGAAATCCGCGACCTGCAGACCGCGGAGATGGCGGTGCAGGCGGCGCTGACCGGCCACCTGGTGTTTTCGACGCTGCACACCAACGACGCGCCTTCGGCCATCACGCGCCTGATGGAACTGGGCATACCGGCCTACCTGATCAACGCGACGATCCTGGGCGTGCTGGCGCAAAGGCTGGTGCGCACGCTGTGCAAGCAATGCCGCCAGCTCGATGAAGCGACGCCGCGCGATGCGCTGGACGCGATCGTCAAGCCCTGGAAGATCAGCGGCGGCTACAAGCCCTACAAGCCGGTGGGCTGCGTCGATTGCCGCATGACGGGTTTCCTGGGCCGCATGGGGCTGTACGAACTGCTGGCGGTGACGCCGGCTTTCAAGGAGAAGGTGGGCCAGTCGCCCGCGATCGATGCGCTGCGCCGGCAGGCCGTGGCGGACGGAATGCGGCCGTTACGATTGGCCGGTGCGTTGCGCATTGCGGAGGGACTCACCACAATGGAAGAAGTGTTGACGGCGACACCGCCGCTGGAGTGAGGTTTAGCTCTACAGACCCGGACTTTCCCTTGTAGGTAGTACCCGCAACCGTAGCGTCCGACCTTGCACACAAAATGGTTTGAACCGAATTCTTTTCGAGGAGATAAGCACGTGAAAATAAAGAGTCAACAGGACTTCTATTCCGGGGTCATGTTCATAGCCGTCGGAATTGCCTTTGCGTGGGGGGCCACCACGTACAACATCGGCGAAGGCGCCCGCATGGGCCCGGGCTACTTCCCGCTGATGCTGGGATTGCTGCTCGCCGCCCTGGGCCTGTTCATCCTGTTCGAATCCCTGGTGGTGGAAACCGAGGACGGTGAGCCCATCGGCAAATGGGCGTGGAAGCCATTGGGCTTCATCATCGCGGCCAACCTGCTCTTCGGCGTCCTGCTGGGCGGCCTGCCCAGCATCGGCCTGCCGTCGATGGGAATGATCGTGGCGATCTACGGCCTCACGTTCGTGTCGAGCCTCGCGGGCGACAAGTTCATCCTCAAGGAGAACATCATTTTGGCGACGGTGCTGGCGATCGGGAGCTACCTGGCGTTCATCGTGCTTCTCAAGCTCCAGTTCCCGGTCTGGCCCACGTTCATCGCGGGCTGAAAAGAAGGATCACCAAAATGGATTTGATTTCCAACCTCGGGATCGGTTTCGCCGTCGCAGTCACACCGATCAACCTGCTGTACTGTTTCATCGGCTGCATGCTTGGCACGCTGATCGGTGTGCTGCCCGGCATCGGACCGGTTGCCACCATCGCCATGCTGCTGCCCGCAACGTATGCGCTGCCGCCGGTGTCGGCCCTGATCATGCTGGCCGGGATCTACTACGGAGCCCAATACGGCGGTTCCACCACGGCCATCCTGGTCAACCTGCCGGGCGAATCCTCGTCGGTGGTGACCTGCATCGACGGTTACCAGATGGCGCGCCAGGGCAGAGCCGGGCCGGCGCTAGCGGCTGCCGGCCTGGGCTCGTTCTTTGCCGGATGCGTGGGCACGCTGATTCTGGCCGCATTTGCCGTACCGCTGACGGAAGTCGCGTTCAAGTTCGGCCCGGCCGAGTACTTCTCCCTGATGGTGCTGGGCCTCATCGGCGCCGTGGTGCTGGCGTCCGGCTCCCTGATCAAGGCCATCGCCATGATCGTGCTGGGCCTGCTGTTGGGCCTGGTGGGCACCGACGTCAACTCCGGGGTGGCGCGCTACTCGTTCGACATTCCCGAACTCACCGATGGCATCGGCTTCGTCGTGGTGGCAATGGGCGTGTTCGGCTACGGCGAAATCATCAGCAACCTGTCGGTCTCCGAAGAACACCGCGAGGTGTTCACAGCCAAGGTGCAGGGACTCATGCCGACCAAGGCTGACTTCAAGGCGATGGCCCCGGCGGTGCTGCGCGGGACGATTCTCGGCTCCATGCTGGGCATCTTGCCGGGCGGCGGCGCGTTGCTCGCGTCGTTCGCTTCCTACGCCTTCGAAAAGAAAGTCAAGGCGACGCCCGGCGAGGTCCCGTTCGGCAAGGGCAACATCCGCGGCGTGGCGGCGCCCGAATCGGCCAACAACGCGGGCGCCCAGACGTCGTTTATCCCATTGCTGACGCTGGGGATTCCGCCCAACGCCGTGATGGCGCTGATGGTGGGCGCCATGACCATCCACAACATCCAGCCGGGCCCGCAGGTGATGACCAGCAACCCGCAGTTGTTCTGGGGCCTGATCGTCTCGATGTGGGTCGGCAACCTGATGCTGGTGATCCTGAACCTGCCGCTGATCGGCATGTGGATCAAGTTGCTGACGGTGCCTTACCGCTGGCTGTTCCCGGCCATCGTGCTGTTCTGCGCGATCGGCGTGTACTCCACCAACAACAACACGTTCGACGTCTGGCTGGTGGGCGCATTCGGTTTCATCGGCTACCTGTTCATCAAGCTCGGGTGCGAGCCGGCGCCGCTGCTGCTTGGCTTCATCCTGGGCCCGATGATGGAAGAGAACCTGCGGCGCGCGCTGCTGCTTTCGCGCGGCGACTGGAGCGTGCTGGTGACGCGGCCGCTATCGGCCGGGCTGCTGGCCGCGGCGGGGCTGCTTGTGGTGATCGTGGCACTGCCTTCGATCAAGGCGAAGCGCGAAGAGGCGTTCGTCGAGGAATAGGGCACTCCTGCCTTGGCTGGAAACGGCGCCTGCGGGCGCCGTTTCTCATTGCTGCGTCACAATCAAAGCTTCGAGGGAAGAATGCTTCTAAAGAGCCATCCGCAACGCGTCGCGCTGCACAACGAAATCCACGCCCGCCCGCCCGAGGCGATGAGTTCGCCGCTGGCGCTTTCGCACGTGGTCATGGTCGGCGATGCGCCCACGCGCGAGGCCAGCCGCGCGCACGTGGCCGCGCTGCTGCGCGACCATCACCTGCCGCTGCCGGATGCGCAGTCCACCCATATCCGCATGGACCTGGGGCCGTTTCGCATCCGCTGGGAATTGCACACCGAATTCGTGACCTGGACTTTTTCGCGGCCGATCGAGGCGACTGGTTTCGGCGAGCGCGAGCCCGCCACCGCGATCGAAGCGGTGCCGCAGGAGTGGCTGGCCGCACTGCCGGGGGAGTGCCTGGCAAGCCTGCACCTGTGGGTGCTGCCGACGCAGGTGTTTGGCAGCACGTCCCTGGTCAAGCACGTGCTCAATGAGGACACGCTAGTGGCCTCCACGGTGGCCGACGGCCACGGCGAGGTCTATACCGATTTCGCGATCCACGCCGACGGTTTTTCGCGCATGGTGCTGCTGGCCGGAAGCGTGGCGTCGCGGCGGCTGGGCCGGCTGGTGCAGCGGCTGCTCGAGATCGACACCTATCGCATGGCCGCTTTGCTGGGCTTGCCGGCGGCGCGCGAGGCGGCCACGGTGCTGGCCTACGCCGAGCGCGAACTGGCTGAACTCGCTGGCGCCATCCGCGTGGCTGGCCGGCACGAAGAGCCGCAGTTGCTGGACCGCCTCACCAAGCTGGCGGGCCAGGTTGAAAGCCAGTACGCCGCGACCCATTCGCGCTTCTCCGCGAGCTCGGCTTATTTCGAACTGGTGGACCGGCGCATCGCCGACATCGCCGAGTCGCGCCTGGCCGGAATGCAGACCATCGGCGAATTCATGGATCGGCGCCTGTCGCCCGCTCGCGCCACCTGTGAATGGGCCACGCGCCGGCAGGATGCTCTGTCGCAACGGGTCTCGCGCATCAGCAATTTGTTGCGCACGCGGGTCGAGATCGAGCAGCAGCAAAGCAGCCAGGCGCTGCTGGCGACGATGAACACGCGCCAGGGGCTGCAGCTGCAATTGCAGGCGACGGTGGAGGGACTGTCGGTGGCGGCGATCACCTATTACATCGTCGGCCTGGTGAGTTACCTCGCCAAGGGCGCCCATGCGATCGGCTGGCCCTGGAGCGCCGAGAGCACGGCGGCCAGCGCCATTCCGGTGGTGGCGCTGGCGGTGTGGTGGTCGCTGCGGCGCCTGCACTCGCGGGTGTTCGAAGACAAACGGGATGCCGCAGCGCGTGGGTGACGGGTCGCGTGCATTGAGCAAGCTCCCCGAGCAGGGCCTGATGCCGGGCCTGGCACTGGCGACGCTCGGCGCCATCACGTTCAGCGGCAAGGCCATCATCGTCAAGCTGGCTTATCGTTACGGCGTCGACGCGGTCACGCTGATCATGCTGCGGATGCTGTTCGCGCTGCCCTTGTTCGCGGCGATGGGGTGGTGGGCCAGCCGCGGCAAGGCGGCACTGTCGCTGCGCGATTGGCTGGGCGTGACCGGCCTGGGCGTCACGGGCTATTACCTCTCCAGCTTTCTGGATTTCGCCGGCCTGCAATACATCAGTGCCTCGCTCGAGCGGCTGATCCTGTACCTCAATCCGACGCTGGTGCTGCTGCTGGCGTGGGCGCTGTACCGCAAGGACTTTCGCCGCCGGCAATTGGTGGGCATGGCCGTCAGCTACTGCGGCGTGATCCTGGTGTTCGGGCACGAGGCGCGGCTGGAAGGCGCGCAGGCGGCGCTGGGTGCGCTGTTGGTGTTTGCCAGCGCCTGCACCTACGCGGTGTACCTGGTCTACAGCGGCCAGTTGGTGCAGCGACTCGGCGCGTTGCGCCTGGTGGGGCTGGCGACAACCGTCGCTTGCGTTTGCTGCCTGTTGCAGTTCGCTGTGTTGCGGCCGGTGGGGACGGCTTTCGATGTCGCGCCGCAAGTGCTGTGGCTGTCGGTGCTGAACGCGACGCTGTGCACGGCGATCCCGGTGCTGATGGTGATGATGGCGGTCGAGCGCATCGGGCCGGCCCTGTCGGCGCAGGCGGGGATGGTCGGCCCGATCTCCACCATCCTGATGAGCGTGCTGATCCTGGGCGAGCCCTTCACCGCCTGGATCGCGGCCGGCACGGTGCTGGTGATCGCGGGAATCTTCGTGTTCAGCCGGGGCGGGCGATAGCTATGCCGAGTTCCGCCCCGGCGCGCCGGCGGGTTGGGGTGGCGGCTTTGCCGGCGGCGCGCCCGGCGTGAACTTCCAGCCGGCGGGCGGGCTGGTCTCCAGCTTCGCGCGCATTTGCGGCGTGGCGCAGCTGGGGGCATACGCGATCGTGACTTCGGCGCCGGCCGCGCCGGCCAGCGCGAAGCAGTCCCCGCCCAGTTTGGTATTGAGCGGCCGCACCACCGCTTCCTGCACGATGTCCGGCAAGCTGCCTTCAGGCAACTGCAGCTGGAAGCGCCCCGGCTCGGCCACCAGCTGCACGTCGAGCACCGGCCGCATGCCGCGCAATTCGCGCAGCATCAGCGCGCTGCCGGCTTCGGGCAAGCCGGTGAACATCAGCGTGGCCTTCTGCGTGCGGAAATTGAAATGCTGCAGGAAAAAGTTGCGCGAGAACTCGTCGCCGACCAGCTTGCCGATGTCGGCCAGCGCCTGCTCTTCGGAGGCCCAGCTCTTGCCCGCGGGCAAGCGGGTGCTGAGGTACACCTCCTCGCCGGTGGCGACCTCGACCGCCTTGAGCGTCCACGAAGTCAGCGCCGTCTTGGTGATGGTGAGGCCCGACGCCGCCAACCGGGTCGACAGCTGCTTGACTTTCACTTCGCTGCGGATGGCGAAATCCGCCGGCTGCGCGTTGGGCGCGGACGCGTTGTCGCCCTCGGCGGCCCAGACGCGGAAGCCGAATGACTTGATCCGGTCCTTGACGACGTTCTCCGCCAGCTGCGAACGCTCGCGCGCCATTGCGCCGCCGTCGCCGCCGATGTCGATGCGAATCGAGATGCGCGGATCGCCCTTGTTGCGGATGAATTCGATGCGCTCCTCGCGCGAGAGCTGGTTGAGCGACTTCTGCACGTCGCGCAGGCTCACCACGGCGCGCGTGGGCATTTCGACCATGCCGTCCTTGCCGGCGCTGGCCGCGCCTTCCTGCAGCACCGAGCGGATGAAAGCGCCCGAGTTGGATAGCAGCTTGCTTTGGAGCAGCCCGTAATTCTTGTCGATCGATGCCTTGTCCACGTACAGCGCCAAAGCTTTTTCGACCAGCTGCCGCTTGGCGTCGTTGCGGGCCTCCAGCTGCGCCGCGGCCAGATTGCCGCTGAAGCGGGCATCCTGCGGATCCACGAGACCCAGCGCGCTGATGACGAGCGTGCCGGGCTCAGGAGCGGGAGCATTGGCGACTGCGGCTGGCACGGGCGCGGCTGGCGCTGCCGGCGCAACAGGTGCGGCCGCAGGTCCGACATTGCCCTGCGCCATCGGCGCTGTCGCCGAGCGGCCGGGCGCGAGCACGAGATATGCGCCGGCCGCCAGCGCGACCACGACGGCCGTGCCGACCGCCCACAGCGCGGCCGCGCGTTGCCGCGGCGGCGCACCGGCGGGCTGCGCAGCGAGCGATGCCGGCGCCTCCTGCACGGCGCGCGACGGCACCGCCGCGACCGCAGGTTCAGGCGTGAGCGCGGCGACCGGCGCAGCAGCCTGCCCGGCGATCGCCGCTTGCAGTGCCTGCGCGAATTCCCGGCCGCTCTGGAAACGCTGCCCGGGCTGCTTGGCCAGGGCTTTCTTCATCACCGCGTCCAGCGTCGCCGGCAGCGACAGGTTCAGCTCGCAAGGCGGCACCGGCTCCTCGCGCAGCACCTTGTACATGATGGTGGTGGTCGACTCGCCGATGAAGGGCTTTTCGCCGGTGAGCAGCTGGTACAGGATCACGCCGCACGAAAACAGGTCGCTGCGCCCGTCCAGCGGATGGCCCATGAACTGTTCCGGCGACATGTACGACGGCGTGCCCAGCACCACGCCGGTCTGCGTCAGCTCGGACGCTTCGATGCGGGCGATACCGAAGTCCGCCACCTTGACCCGGCCGCTGTCCAGCACGATCAGGTTGGCCGGCTTGATGTCGCGGTGCACGACGCCGTGCGCATGCGCGTGATCCAGCGCGTCGAGCATCTCGGTCATGATGCGCGCGACGTCGTTCAAGGCGAAGCGCTCGCCCTTCTCGAAGTAGTCGCGCAGCTCACGGCCCTTGACGAACTCCATCGCG
>DATNCB010000612.1:0-1339 GCA_035571715.1 Ramlibacter sp. | reverse complement strand
CGTGATGGGCCTGGGCTTTGTGATGCTGGGGCGGGAGTTCTTTTATCGGGCGCCCGGTGTGTATGCAGTACCGGTTATGGCGACCGTCCTGGGCGTGTTGGCCTGGTACTCGCGCCGCCGTCCCGCCGTGGGCCTGTGGGTGCTCACCGGAATGGCCTTGATGGTGGCCGGCACCATGCTTCCGCTGATGCATAACCTGGGTTGGTTGCCCGCCACGTTCGTCACGCACTACGGGGTGCAGATCGGGGCCGTGCTAGAGATCCCGCTGGTGCTGATCGGCCTTTATTTCCGCAGCCGCGAGCGCCGTGACAACCGTTTCCGGCTCGAAGCCCTGTCCAAAACGGACCCGTTGACAGGCGTCGGAAACCACCGTGTGCTGATGGACCGCCTGGAGCATCTGCTCGTGCGCAGCTACCGCGACTCCATCCTGGGGACAGTTTTGCGCGTGCACGTGGCCAACCTGGAGGTCATACGCGCGGGCCACGGACGGGAGGCCGCGGAAGCGGCAATGGTGCGGGCTGCCGAATGCGTGGCGCGGGAAGCGGCCGCAACCGACACCGTGGCACGGGAAGAAGGCGGCGACCTGGTGCTGATACTGGAAGGCCAGGTGACCCACGGGCATGCCGTTTACGCCGCGCGCAACATCGTCGCAAACGGGCTTCAATTCTCCGACCGGCTGCCTGAGGGCGTCAGCCTGACGTTGCAAGTGGGCGGCGCGCGCGCCCCGTTACCCCAAACCGATGCGGCCGGGCTCCTGGGCATGCTCCACCAGGTGATCGTCGAGCTGCACCGCGACCCGCAGCGGCGCGCGCTGCGCTTCATCGACCGATCTTCATTCAGTCCAACCGCGCTTCCATCGGCGGAGCCGGCGAGTATCGACTCGTGAGGGCGCTGCTGAGTTGGTGCGCTAACATGTAAGGGTAGTCCCCTACCCAGCCAAACCATGCCACTCCAATTCGCCACCCGCCTGGACAACGTTGAAACTTCCGCCATCCGCGAGCTCTTCAAGCTGCTGGGCAAGCCCGGCATCATCAGCTTTGCCGGCGGCTTTCCGGATAGCGCCATGTTCGACGTCGAGGGCATCAAGCACGCGGTCGACACCGCCTTGTTGCGGAACCCCGGCGGCATGTTGCAGTACGGCGCCACCGAAGGCTACGAGCCGCTGCGTGAGCAACTCTCCGCGTTCATGGCCACCAAAGGCGTGGCCGTGAACCAGGACGGCCTGATCGTCACCACCGGCAGCCAGCAGGCGCTGGACCTGCTGGGCAAGACCATGATCAGCCCCGGCGACAAGGTGATCGTGGAGGCGCCCACCTTCCTGGCCACCATCCAGTGCTTC
>DATNCB010000611.1:0-4854 GCA_035571715.1 Ramlibacter sp. | reverse complement strand
CAATGACAGATCCGAGCCGGCCTGCGGTTCGGTCAGGTTCATGGTGCCGGTCCACTGGCCGCTGACGAGCTTCTCAAGATAGGTGGCGTTCAATTCGTCGGAGCCGGCTGTAAGCAGCGCTTCGGTCGCGCCATCGGTGAGCAGCGGGCACAGCGCGAAGCTCAGGTTCGCCGAGTTGAGAATTTCACCGCACGCCGCGCCGATCGTCTTGGGCAGGCCCTGTCCGCCGAACTCGGTGGGGTGCTGCAGGCCCTGCCAGCCGCCTTCGGAGTACTGCCGGTAGGCTTCCTTGAACCCCGGCGTCGTCGTGACCTGGCCGTTGTTCCAGCTCGAAGGATTGCGGTCACCCGTGACGTTCAGCGGCGCCACCACCCCTTCGTTGAACCGGGCGCATTCTTCGAGAACAGCCTGCGCCGTTTCGAATCCGGCCTCTTCGAAGCCCGGCATCCTGGCGATCTCGTCGATCCCGGCCAGATGCCTGATATCGAACAGCATGTCTTTGAGGGGCGCCTTGTAGCTCATGGATGTCTCCAAACAATTCCAAGTTCAAGGCATCGCTCGCGATGCCTTGTTTTCTTCCGGAGCGTAGCGGTTGCCTTACAACGCCTTGATCAGTTCCGGCACGGCCACGAACAGGTCCGCTTCCAGTCCGTAGTCAGCGACGCTGAAGATCGGCGCCTCGGGGTCCTTGTTGATCGCCACGATCACCTTGGAATCCTTCATGCCGGCCAGATGCTGGATCGCTCCGGAGATGCCCGCTGCGATATACAGCTGCGGCGCCACGATCTTGCCGGTCTGTCCAACCTGCCAGTCGTTGGGCGCGTAGCCCGCATCGACCGCGGCGCGGCTGGCGCCCAGGGCGGCGCCCAGCTTGTCCGCCAGCGGCGTCATCACTTCATTGAACTTCTCGGCGCTGCCCAGCGCGCGCCCACCCGAGACGATGACCTTGGCCGCCGTCAATTCCGGCCGGTCGTTCTTGGCGATCTCGTTACCCAGGAACTTGGTCTTGCCGCTGTCGGCCGTTGCGCTCACGCTCTCCACCGCGGCCGAGCCGCCGGTTGCCGCGGCCGGGTCGAACCCGGTGGTGCGCACGGTGATCACTTTCTTTTCATCCAGGCTTTGCACCACCGAGATCGCGTTGCCCGCGTAGATCGGACGCTCGAAGGTGTCGGGGCTGTCGACGCGGGTAACGTCGCTGATCTGCCCCACGTCCAGCTTGGCGGCCACGCGCGGCGCGATGTTCTTGCCGCTGGCGGTGGCCGGAAACAGGATGTGGCTGTACGCCCCTGCGATGGCCAGCACCTGCGCTGCCATGTTCTCGGCCAGGCCATGGGCCAGGTGCTCGCCGTCGGCGTGGATGACCTTGGCGACGCCGGCGATCTGGCTGGCCGCCTTGGCCGCCGCGCCGGCGTTGTGGCCGGCCACCAGGACGTGTACGTCACCGCCGCATTGCGCGGCCGCAGTGACGGTGTTGAGGGTCGCTCCCTTGATGGAGGCGTTGTCGTGTTCTGCTACTACAAGAGACGTCATTTAGATCACCTTCGCTTCATTTTTCAGTTTCGCTACCAGCGTCGCCACGTCGGGCACCTTGATGCCGGCCGAGCGCTTGGGCGGCTCCATCACTTTCAGCGTCTTCAGGTGCGGGCGGATCTCCACGCCCAGGTCAGCGGGCTTGAACGTCTCCAGCTGCTTCTTCTTGGCCTTCATGATGTTGGGCAGCGTCACATAGCGCGGCTCGTTCAGGCGCAGGTCGGCCGTGATGATGGCCGGCAGGCTCATCGAAACGGTTTCCATGCCGCCGTCCACCTCGCGCGTGACCTTGGCTTGGCCGTCGGCAATCTCGACCTTCGAGGCAAAGGTAGCTTGCGGCAGGTCGCACAACGCCGCCAGCATTTGCCCGGTCTGGTTGCAGTCGTCGTCGATGGCCTGCTTGCCCAGGATCACAAGACCCGGCTGTTCCTTGTCGACCAGCGCCTTGAGGATCTTCGCCACGGACAGCGGCTGCAGTTCTTCGGTGGACTCCACCAGGATGGCGCGGTCGGCGCCGATGGCCATGGCCGTGCGCAGCGTTTCCTGGCACTGGGTGGGGCCGCAGGAGACGGCGATGACTTCGGTGGCGACGCCTTTTTCTTTCAGCCGCACGGCTTCTTCGACGGCGATCTCGTCAAAGGGGTTCATGCTCATCTTGACATTGGCGATGTCGACGCCGGTGAGATCGGACTTGACGCGAACTTTCACGTTGAAGTCGACCACGCGTTTGACGGGGACCAGGACCTTCATGCTTGCGGCTCCTAAGAGTTTTGGAATTGACGTTTACGTAAACTGGAATTCTATGCGGCGCTGCATCAAGCCATTTTCGCCGGGGCGACAGTGACGTCCTGTCGAGCAAAAAAGAACGATCGTTCGTTTTTGCAATTATAGGGGGGCCGCGCCTGCGATCCAGGGGGAGCTGTCGAAGTTTTTTGCTGACAGTTTGCCGACCGCCTGGTCGGTGAACACATCCCCAGCTCAGCCTTTGCTTGACGTCGCCGATGACATAGCGCCCGCCGATGGTTCTTCAGGCGGCGCCTTGACGTGCACCACGCGCTGCGGAAACGGGATCTCGATGCCGGCAGCGCGCAATCCGCTCAGCACCCCGACGTTGACTTCGGAGCGGACATTGAGCTGGCCGACGACGGGGTCCTCGATCCAGAACAGGACAGTGAATTCGAGTCCGTCGGCCCCGAGCTTGGCCAGGTACACGACCGGGCCTGGGTCCTTCAGCACGCGAGCGCTCGCCAAGGCCGCGGCGCTGAGAATCTGGCGGACCTGTTCGACGTCACTGTCGTAGCCGACCGTCACATCGGTAGTCAGCAGCACCCGGGTATCCGCGAGCGACAGGTTCTCGACCCGTTCCGTGATGACTTTCTCGTTCGGCACGATCGCCTCACGGCCATTACCCGCGCGAATCAGCGTGTAGCGCGTCTTGATGTCGGTCACCACGCCCTCGAAGTTGTCGACCTTCACCATGTCGCCGATGCGCAGGCTGCGCTCGAACAGGATGACGAAGCCGCTGACGTAATTGGCCGCGAGCTTTTGCAGCCCGAACCCCAGGCCGACTCCCAGTGCGCCGCCCAGCACCGACAGCGCCGTCAGGTCGACGCCCACTGCCGACAGCGCGAACAGCACGCCCACCAGCAGCAGCACGGTGCGGATCGCGTTGGCCGCGACCTTGCGCAGCGACAGGTCGTTGACAGTCTCGCGCAGGATGCGCCGCTCCAATACGGCGGAAATCCACAGCGCCACCACCAGCACGACGCCGGAAGACAGCAGGCCTTGCACCAGGCTGAGCAGGCTGACCTTGGACTTGCCGAAGACGAAGTAGATGGCATCCATCTCCTCCATCACGGACGGCAATATGCCGACGATCCACAGCACCGCAGCGATCCACGCCAGCCAGGAAAAGAGCCGCTCGACCAGGCGGGCCATGGCCGAAAGCGGGAACACCGCCGCCAGCACGCGCGCGAGAAACCGGATACCCGCCAATGCGATCAGGACCGCGACCGCCACCTTGAGCAAAGCCACCGGCTCGAAGCGCGCCATCACCAGCATGGCGCTATAGGTGAGCACCAGCGCCAACAGCGGAAACAGCAGGCCGTCGACGATGGCGCGGCCGAACCAGACCGAATCGGGCGAATGCCTGCGGCCGATGAACCAACACATGCCGAAGGCGAGCAGCAGGCACCCCAGCAATACGGCGAGCTGCCACGGCACACCCGGATGGCCCAGGTCGCGGACCAGTTTGTCGAAATCAGTCATTCGAAAGTCAGGAAGTCACCAGACGGGCTTGCGCTTCTCCGCGAAAGCACTGACGCCTTCCTGAGCGCATGCATCCATCATGTTCACGGCCATGGTCTGGTTCGCCAGCTGGTAGGCGGCCTCGATGCCCATCTCGCGCTGGCGGTAGAACAGCTCCTTGCCCATCGCGATGGCGGTGCGGGGCTTGCCCAGGATGCTTGCCACCAGCTTTTCCACTTCGGCGTCGAGCTGATCGGGCGGACAGACGCGATTCACGAGACCGCGCTCGAGCGCCTGCTGCGCCGTGATGAAGTCGCCGGTCACCAGCATCTCCATCGCCTGCTTCGGCGCGATGTTGCGCAGCAGGGGAACACTCGGCGTGGAGCAGAAGAGGCCAAAGTTCACGCCGCTGACGGCAAAGCTCGCGGTGCTGGCGGCGACGGCCAGGTCGCATTGCGCGACCAACTGGCAGCCCGCGGCGGTGGCGATGCCCTGGACCCTTGCGATCACCGGCACCGGCAGTTTCTGGATCGCCAGCATCATGCGGCTGCATTGCTCGAACAGCCGCTGGTAATAGTCCAGCGACGGTGTGGCGATCATCTCCTTCAGGTTGTGGCCCGGACAGAAGGCCTTGCCGGCCGCGCCCAGCACCACTACGCGCGCCGAGTGATCCTGCGCTACGCGATCCAGCGCCGCCTGCAGCGCCGCCAGCATCTCCTCGCTGAGCGCGTTGAAGTTCGCCGCGCGGTTCATGGTGAGCGTGACGACGCCCCGCTCGTCGCGCTTTTCGATCAGTGCTTCGTCCATTCCTGATACTCCGCCGTTCACCTGTATTGTCAAATATCCGCCAGGACCCGCAGATGGGCGTCGACACTGCGCCCCAGCGCATTCAGGTTGTAGCCGCCTTCCAGCGACGACACGATGCGCCCCTTCGCATATTTCTTCGCGATCTCCTTCACGCGCATGGTGATCCACGTGTAGTCCGCTTCGACCAGCCCCAGCTGCCCGAGGTCGTCTTCGCGGTGGGCGTCGAAGCCGGCGCTGACGAAGATCATCTCGGGCTTGAAGTCTTCCAGG
>DATNCB010000610.1:0-2627 GCA_035571715.1 Ramlibacter sp. | reverse complement strand
TGTTGTCTCACCTGCACCACGATCATGCCGACGGCCTGGGCCACTTCGCGGGCACCGACATCGTCGTCGCCGACGAGAACTTCAAAGCCGCTCGCCCGCGCATCACCGGTTCCTTACTCGGCGCCGTCCCCGGACAGTGGCCGTCCTGGTTCGCACCCCGCCGCGTCAACCTCGACGGGCCGCCCGCGCAGTCATTCAACCGCAGCTACCCGCTGACCGCCGACGGCACGGTCTTCGCCGTCCCCACCCCGGGTCACATGGCCGGCCACATGTCGGTGGTGGTCCGCACCCCCGGGGCGACCTACTTCCTCGCCGGCGACGCGACCTACGACGAGGAGCTGCTCAAGCAGCGCATCGTCGACGGATTCTCCGAGAACATTGGGGTGTCGCTGAACACCCTCGACCGCATCGCCGCATTCGCCCGGTCCGAACCGACCGTGCTGCTGCCCGCGCACGATCCGCTCGCCGAACGGCGATTGGCGGAACGCATCACACTCACCGACGACTAAGCACCGCGCCGGTGGCGGGGGTGTAGCCATGCCGTCCTCGGGCATGTAGACAGGAAACACACATGGAGTCATCTCGATTGGCTTCGCGTCTTGCGGCTGTTGCCGGAGGCACCGCGATCGTCGCGATGGTCGGCGTGACGGCACTGTCAACTTGAGATCATGTGGACGTTCTGCTAACCACATAGGCCTCATAGGTCACACGCGACCTGGTGAATCACGGACGCGAACCGGCGAAAATCGCCCTCGGATTGCTCAAGTTGATGCGATGAAGGGGCGGGGCCTCCGCTCCTCGTGACGTTCCCGGCGGATGCTGGGGTGTTCACATTCCACGAATCATAGGAGGCCCCTATGGACGAGTATGACGGTAGGCAGTTCGTCGGGATCGATCTGCATCGCCAACGATCGGTCATCGTGCGCCAGTCTGAATCCGGTGATCAGCTCTCGGCGGTGCGGATCGTCAACGATCCGGCCGCGTTGCGGTTGGAGCTTGAGCGCGCTGGCACGGACCCCGAGGTGGTGCTGGAAGCAACCTACGGATGGTATTGGGCGGTCGATGTGTTGCGGGACTGTGGAGCACAGGTGCATCTGGCGCATCCGTTGGGCGTCAAAGGGTTTCGATACCGACGGGTGAAAAACGACGTCCGCGACGCTGGTGATCTGGCCGATCTACTGCGGATGGGTCGACTGCCTGAGGCCTGGATCGCGCCACCGCAGACACGCGAGTTGCGGGAGCTGGTGCGCTATCGGGCCAAGCTGGTCGCGATCCGATCCGGACTCAAAGCCCAGGTCCATGCCGTACTGGCCAAAGCCGGCGTGTTGATCGCGGTGTCGGATCTGTTCGGGGTCGGTGGCCGGCAACGGCTGGCCAAGGTGCCGCTGGGTGCCGCCTACGCCGAGCGGGTCCGCTCACTGCTGGAACTCATTGACGTCCTCGATGGCCACGAAGCGCGGTTCGCCGGGTTGATCGCCAAACGGCTCTGCAACCATCGCGGCTATCAAGCACTCCAGCAGGTACCCGGCATCGGGCCGGTGCTGGCGGCGGTGTTCGTCGCCGAGATCGGCGACGTGCACCGCTTCACCAGCCCCGCGCACTTGTGCTCCTGGGCCGGACTGACCCCCAAGCACCGCGAGTCCGACACCGTCGTGCACCGCGGCCACATCACCAAACAGGGTTCCAAGCTGGTGCGGTGGGCCGCTGTCGAAGCCATCCAGCGCTATCCCACCACGTCGAAGATCGCGCTCGACCGCACGCGGATCGAGTCACGCCGCGGCAAGAACATCGCCAAGATCGCCGCGGCACGCAAACTGCTCACCCTGGTCTACTACGGGCTGCGCGACGGACATATCCGCGCGCTCGACCGTCCCAGGGCGGCGTGAGCACCCCGGACGCAACACACGCGCGGCCGCTGCACTGTCTGACCCCCTACCCGGCGTGGTCGCCAACTTGATTGGACCCCGCGTGTTGCCACCGCACCGCTCCATGCCCACACCAGCCGGGCGAAGGGATGACCGGCAGCCGGACCCAATCCGGCCCTGCCCCAACGTATCTGCGCATCACACTTGGAGAAGGAACCCCCACACCAACACAATCTCACCAAGCTGATCGTCCGGCATCCGCCGACAGCATGCACCGGGCCGGCCCAGCGTCAAGACCGTTCGTCCTCGCTACGCTGCGGGCGCTCCGTCTTGACCCCGGCCCTAACCCAGTGCTGTCTACACGGAGCCCGAAAACCAGCAAAACCACTGCTCAACAACCTCTTGACACACCCCGCCCCTTCAGGGATGACAGTGCCGGTCACTATCGGCACACCGGGCCTTCGAAGAGATGAAGACCTCTGCGAGCAGAATGCTTTTCGTCCGACCAATCTGATGCAGCGCGTGAGTGAGGTGATCGAGCAGCACCAGGGCGAGTTGATGAAGAACCAGGCGGCTAAGCGTGCGGGAGGGAGGAAGGAAAGCACTCTGATGGCCATTGACGTTCTCGTCCTTGAGAAATACGTGACCCCGTCGAAGGGCCGGCGCGGGTATGAAGTATTGACCTCGGCCAAGCGGTACCGCGAGAAGGACGACGAGCAGTCGGATCGGTATGTGAATAACGGGAACGACTTCACCGCTGAA
>DATNCB010000609.1:0-8146 GCA_035571715.1 Ramlibacter sp. | reverse complement strand
TGCAGCTGGCCGCTGTCGTCGGGAAACAGGCTGATGATGGTGTCGCCTTCGACCAGGCGGTCCACGACTTCGCTCAGGCGCGTGGGCGTCGGGCGCAAGTCCCAGCTGGCGTGAGCGCTGTCGATCAGGCCCATCATCGCTTCCACCAGCTGTGCGCCGGCATAGCGCAGGGCCGTGATGCCGTAGATTGCTTTCTCATCCATGTTGCAGATTGTGGACGAGGACGGGGGTCCCGCGATAGGCCGACCGCCACTCCACCCGTCGGAGTGTACCTACGGCGCGCATCTCCCCCCGGCGCTACACTGGCACCCCCGCTTTTCCGGCGTCGGCATGAGCCCTCCGTCCCCCACGTTCACCCCTTGCCCGCCTGCGCTGGGAAAGGCGCACGCACGACGGCTGCGCGACATATACCGTTCCGCGGGCTGGCCCTGCCAGGACCCGCTGGAAATCGAGCTCTTGGCCGCCGGCATGCTCGATCGCGTGCAAGCGCCTTCGGGCCACGAGTCGCTGCGCGTCACCGACGCCGGCGTGCGCCTGCTCGCGGCCACGCTGGCCAGCAATCGCGCTGCGTTTTCCGCGCACGAGGCGCTGGTGGAACGAGTCGCACTGGAGATGGGCCGCGCAGGACGAATTGCCTGGCGCGGCCTGGGGCTGCGGGCCCAGGTGCCAGGCGAAGAAGACAGCGGCGGGCCGGCCCGCTGGTGCGTCGCCAGGCCCGATGTTTTTTCGATCCGCAACACTTCGGTTGCGACTTATGTGGACCCCATCGTGCATGAAGTGAAAGTGCGACGGGCCGACTTGCTTGGGGACCTGCGCCAAAGCGACAAGCGCGCCGCCTATCTGAACCTGGGCGAGTGCTGGTATGTGCTGGGGCGCGACGCCAGGGGCCGACCGATCGCCGCACCGGATGAGGTGCCGCCCGAATGCGGCGTGCTGGTGCTCGAGCTTGGCCGACTGGTTGTAGCCCGCGCGGCGCCGCGCCGCTCGCGTGAGGGCTTGCCTTTCGGCGTGTGGATGGCGCTGGCCAAGGCCACTGCGGTGGCCGGCCTGGACGACGAGGCGCAGGCGATGCTAGGAACGACATCCGGCCGCGAAGAACGCTAAGGATCCGCAAAGGACGCAAAAAAACATCCAATTTTGATTTGGATTCTTTCGCGCTCTTCGCGTAATCTTCGCGTCCTTCGCGGCCGGAGGTTCTTATGAAGGCGGCTCACTTCATTGGGTGTTCGGGCTTGCCCGGTTCCGGCGTCGGGACCCGTCCCTTCTCCGGATCGATCGGCTCCTGCGAGGGCTCGGGATCGAGTGGCGTCGGCTGGTGCGTAGGTGCGGGCGCTGGCGCTGCGGGTGCCGGCCCTCCCGGTGCTGGCGCCGCCGGTGCCGTAGCGCCGGGCATCACCGCTACTCCCGTTCGACCTGCTGCAGCTGTTCCTCGCTTTCGGCAGGCAATGCATCGGGCGGCAGCATGTCGCCGTCGTCCGGAGCAATGTCTTCTTCGTATGCCTGTTCGGGCTCTTCCCGCTCCAGGCCGGGGCGCGGGGGTATCAGACCGGGTGCGATGGGGTTCATGCTTTTTTCCTTCTTCACGGGGACGACGGTTTCCCGGGCGGATCCTCGGGTTCTCCGGGCGGCGGCATCGGCCCGAACTCAGGCTCGACCGGGAGATGCGACGGATTCGGCGCCGCGGGTTCCGGGCCCGGCGTCAACGGCTCAGGCTCGACAGGGTGAGTAGGCATGGCTATGAGGGGCTTTGCACGCCCAACTCAAAGTCAACCTCGGCGGATGCCGGCGGCGTCTGCGCGGCAGCGGGCGGTTGGCCGTGATGCGGCGGCGAAAATCCATCGTCGAGCACCGCCGGTTCGGGCTCGCTCGTGTAGAGGCTGGGGTCCATGTCGTAAGGGATCATGGCGAACTCCTTTCGACAGATACTGGCGCTTGAGTTGACGCTCGCCCCTCAGCCGACACGCCATGTGCATGTCGGTGCACGCCGACGTCGGGGTCAGTGGTCCTCGGTCAGGCGCTGGGCTTCGCGGCGCACCACCGTACTGGGTTCGTGCGTGAAGGGCAGCCGGGGCAGGCCGATCAATGCCTGCAACGTGGCATGCGCGCGGTCCATGTCGGCGCCGATCATCGCCAGCGCGACTTCGTGCCCGGGTTCGTTTCTAGCGACCTCGAGATACGCGGCGCGCAGACGCTGATAGTCGCCTTCGGCACGCGTGACTTCCTGCTGCAGGGCCTGGACCCTGGCGTGTTCGGAGCGGTTGTAGTGCATCATGCTGGTCAGTCACTGCCAGTTTGTACGCACTTTGGCCGCGACAAAAGCTGCAACGCGTAACTGTTGCTACTGGTTTCCTGGACTGCCATTGCGAAGCCAAGCGCCTTGCGACTCATGCATACATCCTAAGCAGCGCGACATTCATCTCGTGTAGGACAAGGCCGCGCACGCATAGTCCGTCCGGACTGTTGACGGCTGCCGGGGCCCCAAGCGTTGCCGCAGTTCGCTACGATTTGGCAAACGCCAGGCCCGCCCATGACGCCACCACAGCGAATCGCCGCAACGCACTTCGAGGCGCTCGATGGCTGGCGCGGCATCTGTGCCTGCTGCGTGGTGCTGTTCCACTTTCACGGCTACAGCCCCATCTACACGTCGCCCTTGGTGCGCAACAGCTATCTGTTCGTCGATTTCTTTTTTGTCCTGAGCGGGTTCGTCATCGCGTGGAACTACGCGGCGCGGCTGGACTCGTGGCACGGCGTCAAGCGTTTCCTGATCCTGCGATGGGGCCGCGTCTATCCCTTGCACATCTTCATGCTGTTCTGCTTCCTCGCGTACGAGACCGTCAGGCTGTTGAACGGTCTCGGTCGTCCTTCGCCGCCGCCGACTTTCACGGGCGGCAACCAGCCGCTGGCGGTTCTGACCAATCTCTTCCTCGTGCAGAGCCTGAACCTGCATGACAGCTTGACCTGGAACGGCCCGGCCTGGTCGATCAGCACGGAATTCTGGACTTACGTCATCTTCGCGCTGATTTCGGTCTGGCTCGGCATGCGCAACTGGGTACTCGTGGCCGCCGCCGTGACGGCGCCCATCCTGCTGTACCAGGTGTCCAGGACCGGCATGGACATCACGTTCGATTACGGGCTGATCCGTTGCCTCTTCGGCTTTGCCCTGGGTGTGGCCTGCTATCGCATCTATCGCCGCCGGCCACCGCAGGCGCCGGTAGCAGGCGTTGGCGCAATGACGATCCTCGAGTGCGCGGTCGTCGCCGCGGTGGTGCTGTTCGTGTCGGCTGCCGGTACCAGCGCCTGGTCGTTACTGGCCCCGTTCGTGTTCGCCTTGGCCGTGCTCGTGTTCGCGGCCGAGCAGGGGCTGCTCAGCCGCCTGTTCGGTTTGCCGCTGCTGAAGTGGCTGGGAAAGCTGTCCTATTCCATCTACCTGACGCACTACCTGATCGTCATCGTGTTTCCTGCGGCGATCAAACAGATTTTTCATATCGACCTGTGGACACCATTCGAGCTGCCCTCCGGCCAGTACGTGCAGCTGTTCGGCAGGAACAATGTGGAAGGGACTTTCTTTTACCTGCTCGTGCTGGCGCTGACACTGGGGTTCAGTGCCTTGACCTACCGCTGGATCGAAACACCCGGGCGCGAGTGGAGCCGGCGCTGGGCCGGCCGGCCCAACACTGCTGCCGCAGCCGAATCTAGCCGTCCCGGAAGCGGCCAAGTGCCCAGCCCATAAAGGCGCCGATCATGTCCTGCGCGACGCCGTCCAGGTTGGGGTGGCGCTCGATTGCGAAGAACTGCAGGCCTTCGGTCAATAAGGCAAGCACCAGGCCCAGCACGAGCACGTGCCAGGGACGCACCCTCCAGAACCGGGCCGGTGGCACCGTCAAGCAGATGGCCGCGAACAGGACGATGTGCGCCAGCGCTGCCGGATGGATCGAAGCGGGCAGCGGCCGCAACCCGGCATCCTTCCAGCTGCCCGGCATGAGTGTCCCCACGAACAGCGCGACCGTGAGAAAAAGCGAAGTGAATCTGGCGACGTCGCGGCTCATGTGCAAACTGGAAACGAAGTTGCGGCATTTTAGGCAGCCGCAATTGCCCGGTTCATCGCGACGCTCATCGGTAAGTCACGCCAATGGACGAGCCTGTGCAATAGCCTGAAAGAGCCATGCGCATCAGCCCCTTTACGAGGGCCGCTGACGGAAAATTGCTCTGACCCAACTGCCAGGAGAGCGCGGATGCGCAGCTCAGTCATTGCCATCGTTCTGTGCATTTTTGCCGCATCCGCAGCCGCGCAATGCGCGTCGCAGGCAACGGTCGCACAAGCCGCTCGGCCCAGCCCCGAGCTGATCAAGACCGCCGCGGCCGGCACGCATCCTGAGCCGGGCCTGGCGGTGGAAGACGGGCTTCCCGTGATCAGCGAAACGGCGACGGCCACGAAGAGCGAGCAGAAGTCTTCTCCCCGCGCCGGGCCGGCCATGCTGCTCGCGGCCGTGGCCCTGATGTCCGGTATCGCACTACGGCGCTACTTCGCGCGCTACAAATGATCGCAGGCGCCATGGCTGCCTCCGCGGAGCGGGCGCTGAAGTGGAGCGCGCTCACTACCGTGGCGCGATTCGCGCTGCAGCTGGCGGCACAGGTCACGCTGGCCCGCATGCTCGGACCGGACAACTTCGGCGTCTACGGCATCGGCATGACGATACTGGCCTTCGCGGCGTTTCTGTCGGGCGGGAACTTCAGCTGGAACCTGATGCTGCTGCCGTCCGTATCGCAGGACGACATTCGCTTTTCGTTCACCTGGCAAATGATCGCCGGCACGCTGACGGCGGTGGCCATGTATGCAGCGGCACCGGCGATCGCGCAATTCTTCGGCGACGCACGGGTGGAAGGCATGGTGCAGTGGCTCGCGCTGGCCGGCCTGCTCGGCGCCGCGGCCGCGCCCGCGACCTTCCTGCTGCAGCGTGACCTGAATTTTCGCGCGCTCGGCTTGCTGCAGCTTGCAAGTTACGCGGCCGGCTATCTCGGTGTCGGCGTCCCGATGGCCCTGGCCGGCTATGGTGCCTACTCGCTGGCCGCCGCGTGCGTGGTCCAGTCCGCGGTGACGCTGGTGGCTGCCTTTGCGTCCAGGCCCCATTCGCTGCGACCGCTGTTCTCGCATGCGGGCGGGGCCGCATCGCTGACCACCGGCCGCGTCGTGTTCTTCACGAACGTCGTGAATTGGCTGCTCAGCAACCTCGATCGCGTCGTGATCGGGCGGGTGCTGAATACGCACGCCGTCGGCCTGTACAACGTGGCCTACAACCTCGCCTCGATTCCCAATGTGCTGTTGCTGGGCGCATTGCAGCCCACGTTCCTGGCGGCGGGCGCGAAACTCCAGCAGGAGCCGCAGCGGCTGGCGCAAGGATGGCTGTTGGGACTGGCGTGCATCCTCGTCTTGATCACGCCCGCCGCGGTCGTGTTCGCGCTGCTCTCCGAAGATCTCGTGCGCCTGCTGTACGGCGCTGCCTGGATGGAGTCGGCCTGGGTGATGGCGTTGCTGTTTCTCTGCCTGCCCGCCTGGGCCTGCTGGGGTTTTTCCACACCGGTGCTGTGGAACACCGGCCGCAAGCAGCAGGAGTTCCTGCTGCAGCTTCCGCTGCTGGCCGTCGCGCTTCCGGCATGGTGGCTGTTTGCACCGGCGGGGATACGCGGCGTCGCGATCGTCTCCGCGACCGTCATCTTCGCTCGCGCCTTCGTGATCATCACCGCCGCATTGCGCGCGCTCGGGCTGCGGTGGAGTTCCATCCTGCCTTATGCCGCGCGCGGCCTCGGACTGTCGGCGGTTTGCGGGGGCGCCGTGCTGGCCGGGCAGCATGCGGTGGCCACCCTGACGTTCCCGGGCGTTTCGCTTTATGCCGGCAGCGCCTGCGCCCTGGCGGCCATGCTGCTGGTGGTGGGTGCGCGGCCGCAAGTGCTGGGCGACGAAGCGCAAAGCGCGTTGGCCAGGCTCATTCCGCGCTTCGCGCTGCGCTGGATCCAGCTGCGCCCGGCCGCGGACTCGAACGGATCGCAGCCATGAAGCACCGTACAGGATTTTTGCACTGGATGCTGCCGGCCATGCTGGGGCTGGTGGCGCTTACGACGCTGCTCTCGGGGCGGGATCTGTCGCAGCTGTTTGCCGAACTGCAGGCCGGTGCCGACATCGTGCGCCATCCGATCGTCGCGTGGGCCCAGCGCGGCGTCTCCATTCTTTTGCTCGTGATTTCCGCCGAGCGGATCATCAGTCACATCGTGCTGCGCAAGCATCTGCCTTCGACGGTCCTGGCATTGGTGTTCCTGGCGTACTGGCTTGCCACCGTGGCATTTCCGGCCGTCTTCGGCTCGCACCCGCTGATCGCGCATGAATACCTCTACACCCTGGTCATCGGGTTCGCGGCCGTCCTGGCCGGTCCCGCGGAATTCGACCAGATCGTGGGCGCAGCCAGGAACGCGCTGTTCGCCTTCCTGCTGGCGGGGTTCCTGCTGATTCCGTTCGATGCGCCGATGGTGCTGGATGAGACGTACACGCTGGGCTTGCTGCCCGGCCTGCCGCGCCTGGGCGGGCTGGCTCCGCATCCGGTGGCGCTGGCCATGTTCGCGCAGATGGCGCTGCTGTGCCTGTGGTGCAAGCCCTTCGAGCGCCGCTGGCTCACCGCTGCAGGCTGGCTGGTCGGTGGGGCGGCGCTATTTCTCGCGCAATCGAAAAATGCATGGGTCGCGTTCCTGCTCTGCGCGCTTTGCATGCTGGCGGTACGCCGCGGCGCAGGCCTCTGGCAGCGCGTGGGCGATCCCAGGCGAAGCTCAGGGCTGGGCGTGCTCGTATGTCTCGCGGTGATCGGCATCGCGTTGGGCGTGATGGGTTGGATCCTGCTGGGAAATGTCGAGGAGCAGGCGGCCGGCTTTTTCGACAGCGCCGAGGGCGCCCAGCTGCTGTCGATGACGGGGCGCGACCGGATCTGGGCGGTCGCGATCGAGGAATGGCAAAGCAATCCGATGTTCGGTTACGGCCCGGGCCTGTGGGACGCGGAGTATCGCGCCAGCATCGGACTGCTCAACGCCACCAATGCGCACAACCAGTTCATGGACACGCTGGCGCGCTCCGGCAGCGTGGGCGCCGCGGCCCTGGTGCTGTACGCCGGCGTGCTGCTGGTTCTCTCGGTACGGTATGCCAAGGCCACCGGTGGCTTCAGCCTGGCCTTGTTCGTCGCGCTGGCGCTGCGTTCCATCAGCGAGGTTCCGCTCCTGCTGTTCGGCTATGGCACGGAACTCTTCAGCCACCTGCTGCTGATCTTCACTTTGGCATCGGCCGCAGAGTCCCGAGTGCATGTCGCGCCGGCCGCGCGAACGCACTCCGTCTATGGGGTTGCCTCATGAAATTTTCGGTCGTCATTCCCCTCTACAACAAGGCCCTTTTCATCGAGAGCGCGGTGCGCTCGGTGCTGGCGCAAACCTGTCCGGCATTCGAGATCATCGTGGTCGACGACGGATCGACCGACGGCGGAGTCGCCGTGCTGGAAGGCGTGAAGGACGAACGGCTGCGCATCGTCAAGCAGGCCAACGCCGGGGTTTCCGCCGCCCGCAACCGCGGCATCTCGGAGGCGCGAGGCGACTGGGTCGCGTTCCTGGATGCCGACGACTGGCATCACCCCGCCTTCCTCGAGCACCTGGCCAAGGCGCACCGGGCCTGCCCGCAGGCCGACATGCTGGCGGCCGGTTTCCGCGCGATGCACGAGTCGGGCTACGACGATCTGGATTCGTGGCCCGAGGCCGAAGCCTTCAGCGAAATCGAGCTGATCGAGGACCTGCGCGCGCGCTGGATGAAGGGCCGCTTGTTTTTCACCAGCTCGGTGGCCGTGCGCACCGCGAGATTGCGGCAGATGCAGCCTTGTTTCATCGAGGGCGAGTCGCTCGGCGAAGACCTCGATCTGTGGTTTCGCATCGGCGACGAGACACCGATCGCGATGGTGCAAACGCCGCTGGCCGCGTACCGTGCGGGTGTCGCAGGCAGCCTCTCGAACAACCACCACCCGGGCGGGCTCCCACCCTGGATGGCGCGCATGCGGCAACACGCGCTGAGTGGCTTGATACCGGCGCGGCACCGCAAATCGGCGCTCTGGTTCGTTGCCCAGCACGA
>DATNCB010000608.1:0-1437 GCA_035571715.1 Ramlibacter sp. | reverse complement strand
CCACCCGAACTGGGTGATGGGGCGCAAGATCTCGGTCGACTCCGCCACCATGATGAACAAGGCGCTGGAGGTGATCGAGGCCCGCTTCCTGTTTGGCCTGGCACCCGAGCGGCTGGAGGTGGTGATCCATCCGCAAAGCGTGATCCACTCCATGGTCCAGTACCGCGACACCTCCGTCGTCGCCCAGCTCGGGACGCCCGACATGCGCGTGCCGATCGCCTACGGCCTGGCCTGGCCCGACCGGGTCGCCTCCGGTGCGCGGGCGCTGGATTTCCAGACGCTGGCGGACATGAGTTTCGAATCGCTGGACAGTCGCGGCCATCGCGAGCGCTTCCCGGGACTGGCGCTGGCCTGGGAAACCCTGAGGGCACCGCCGGGCACCACGGCCGTGCTCAATGCCGCCAACGAGGTCGCGGTAGCGGCGTTTCTGGAGCGGCGTATCCGTTTCGACCAGATCCATGAGGTCAATGTTGCAACTTTGGAAGCGGTTACAGCCTCCAAACCCGAATCGCTGGAAGATTTGCTCGACCTGGATGCCCGTTCGCGCCAAGCCGCTGTGCGGGCCATCGGCCGGCTAGCCATCTAACGGACGCTATTCATGCTGACCATTGTTGCTTTTATTGTTGCCCTCGCGCTTCTGATCGCGGTCCACGAATACGGACACTACCGCGTGGCCGTGGCCTGCGGCGTGAAGGTGCTGCGCTTTGCGATCGGCTTCGGCAAGACCCTGTACCGCTGGCAGCCGGCGCGGCAGAAGCCCGGCCAGAGCACGGAGTTCGTGGTCTGCGCTTTCCCGGTGGGCGGCTACGTGAAGATGCTGGACGAGCGCGAAGGGCCGGTTGCCCCCGAAGAACGGCATCTGGCTTTCAACACCCAGCCCCTCAAGTACCGCGCCGCCATCGTCGCGGCCGGGCCCATCGCCAACCTGCTGCTGGCGGTGCTGTTGTACGCTATCGTCAACTGGTATGGGGTGCAGGAGCCCAAGCCCATTCTCGCCAGCCCCGTGGCGGGTTCGGTGGCCGAACGCGCCGGACTGCGCGGCGGCGAGCAAGTCGAGAAAGCCGGTTTTGACGGCGAGGCGTTGCGAACCGTGCGATCGTTCGAAGACCTGCGCTGGCTGCTGACGCGAGGCGCGCTCGACGGCCGCGACGTGCGCCTGCAATTCGCGTCCTCGCGCGATGGCGCGGGGCGGCAGGCATTGCTGCCATTGAGCCAGGTCCAGTCCCCGGATGCCGATGCTCAGCTGTTCCGCAAGGTCGGCATCATGGGTCCGTGGACGCCGCCGCTGATCGGCGAGGTGATGACCGGCGCTGCCGCCGATCGCGCCGGCTTGCGCAAGGGCGACATGGTGTTGTCGGTGGGGCAGGCGCCGGTGGTCGACGGCCAGCAGTTGCGCGAGCTGATTCGCGCCAGCGCCAAGGCGGGCCCGGCCGCCGG
>DATNCB010000607.1:0-11165 GCA_035571715.1 Ramlibacter sp. | reverse complement strand
TCACCCGATCGGCCACACCACCCCGTTGTCGTTCAGGATCGCGTCCAGCGGCACGTCGTGCGGCTCGGGCTCGAAGTCTGCGAGGAAGCCCTGCGTGAAGCCCAGGCCGACCGTGTAGGGCTTGGGCTGCAGCGTCGACAGCGTGCGGTCGTAAAAACCGCCGCCGTAACCCAGTCGGTGGCCCCCGGCGCCATAGCCCACACACGGCACGAACAACAGGGTCGGCACGACGATTTCGGTGTCCTTGGGCTTGGGAATACCGAAAGCGTCCTCTTCCATCGGGCAGCCGGGGAACCATGCGTGGAACTTCAGCGTCCTATGCAGCTTGTCGATGACGGGCAGCCCGATGCGACGCAGTTGCGGCTCTTCCAGCAGTTCGCCATCTTCCTTCCATCGATGCAGTGCCGGCAGCGGATCGAACTCGCCTTTGATAGGCCAGTACGCGCCGATCACCGTGTCGGGGCGGTTGACCAGCCAGATGCGCATGACCCGCTGCAGCATCTCGCAGCGATGCAGGCGGTCCGGCATCTTCAGACGCCGCTCGACGAGTTCCTTGCGCAAGGCCTTTTTTTGTTCTGACTTGTCCATAATCCTCCCAATGAAGTTGCGAAGAATTCTGACACTGATCGTCGCTGCCGTGGCCTGCCACGCGCAGGCCCAGCCCAAGGGCGACGATCTGATCTTGCAGATGAATCAGGCGTTTCGAGAGGGTAACCGGGCCAGGCTGGTGCAGTTGCTGCCGCAGGTGCGCGGTCACGCGCTGGAGGCGTGGGCCGCCTATTGGGAGCTGAAAACCCGCCTGGAAACGGCTTTGCCGCAGGAAGTCCAGGACTTTTTCACGCGTTACGCGGGCACCTACCAGGAGGACCGTTTGCGTAACGACTGGCTATTGCTGCTCGGCCAGCGCCGCGACTGGACCAATTTCGAGGCCGAATACCCGAAGTACCGCATGCGGGACGACCGCGAAGTGCGTTGTTACGCGCTGCTGATCGCGCATCTGCGCGAAGGCGCGGCGGCGCCCGCGGGCCTGTCCGACGAGGTGCGGCGCAACTGGTTCGCGCAGCGCGAGCCCGATGATGGTTGCACGCTTGCAGCTTCCCGCCTGATCGGAGACACACAGGGATCGCGGCGGATGACCACGAACGACGCCTGGCGCAAGGCCCGCGTCGCGCTCGAAGCGAGTCGGACGCGCGCCGCCGCCGCAGCGATAGAAATCGTCGCGCCCGAGGCGATGGGACAGTTCAACGACCTCAACCGCAGTCCGGCAAAGTATCTGACCAGCCGGGTCGTGGTCGCGTCCAAGGCACGCAAGGAAATGATCGTGCTGGCGCTGATCAAGCTGGCCTCCAGCGATCCCGACAACGCCGCCAGCCAGCTCGAAAACAAGTGGGGGCCGCAGCTCACCCCGGAGGAGCGCAACTGGGTCTGGGGCGTGATCGCCAAGCAGGCCGCACAACGCCTGGGCAGCGACGCGCTGGAGTACTACGCCAAGATCAACCGGGATGGCGATCTGACCGACGAGATGCTGGCCTGGAAGGCGCGCGCGGCATTGCGGTCGGTGCGCGGGACGCTGTGGCCGGTGGTGCTGCAGGCGATCAATGCGATGACCGAAGACGCGCGCCGCGAGCCAACGTGGGTTTACTGGAAAGCGCGCGCGCTGCTGGCCCGCGGCGGCGACGACCAAAGGGAGGAGGCCCAGCGGCTGCTGGAGTCGATCGCATCGCCGCGCGGCTTCTACGAGCAGCTCGCGACGGAAGAGCTCGGCCAGAAGATCACGGTGCCGCCGGCGCCGCCGCCCTTGACGCCGGAAGAGAAAGAAGCCGTGCGGGCCAATCCGGGCCTGAACCGGGCGCTGTACGCGATCGGTCTGGGCGTTCGCCCCGAGGGTGTGCGCGAGTGGAACTTCGCCACCAACATGGCCACGGCGGGCGGAATGGACGAACGCCAGCTGCTGGCCGCCGCGCAGCTCGCCTGCGAGCGCGAAGTCTGGGACCGCTGCATCAACACCAGCGAGCGCACGAAGTCCGAATTCGACGTCGAGCAGCGTTTCCCGATGCCCTTTCGCGACTCCGTGGTACGGCGCAGCGGCCAGATCGGTCTCGATCCGGCTTATGTGTATGGTTTGATCCGCCAGGAAAGCCGCTTCGTCATGGATGCACGGTCCCATGTCGGGGCCTCGGGGCTGATGCAGGTCATGCCGGCCACGGCGCGCTGGACGGCGCGCAAGATCGGGCTGCCCAATTTCGCACCCGAGCAGCTGCACGACCGGGAAATCAACATCACGATCGGCACCGGCTACCTGAAGCTCGTGCTGGATGACTTCGATGGTTCCATGCCGCTGGCGGCCGCCGCTTACAACGCCGGCCCGAGCCGGCCGCGCAGCTGGCGCAACGGCCCGCGGATCGAGGCGGCGGCCTGGGCCGAGAACGTGCCCTTCGGCGAAACGCGCGAGTACGTGAAGAAGGTGCTCGCCAACGCCACGATCTATGCGGCCATCCTGACCGGCCAGCCGCAATCGCTCAAGGCCCGGCTGGGCATGATCGGCCCGCGCGACGTGAACCGGCCGGAGCCGGTTCCGGACTTGCCCTGACGGCCGGCATCAATCGGGGAGCTTTTTCGCATCAATGGCCGTCGCTGCAGCCGGTACGATGCCCAGCTTCTGGGGAGAAACCACATGCTCAAGCTCTACATCGGCAACAAGAACTACTCGTCCTGGTCCATGCGCGCCTGGGTACTGCTCAAGCAGGCGGGCATTGACTTCGACGAGGTGATGGTCCGCTTCGATTCCTTCGACGGCGGTTCGGCCTTCAAGCAGACGATCGAATCGGTCAGCCCGGCGGGGCGCGTTCCGGTGCTGGTGGACGACGGCCTGGCGGTCTGGGAAACCCTGGCCATCGCCGAATACCTGGCCGAAAAGTTTCCGGCCAAACAGCTCTGGCCTCGCGAGGCGAAGGCCCGGGCGCGGGCCCGCAGTGTCTGCGCGGAAATGCACGCTGGCTTCACCGGCCTGCGCAGCCATTGCTCGATGAACGTCGAGGCGTCGCTGCCGCAGATCGGCGCGCTCGTGTGGCGCGACCAGGCCACGGTGCGAGCCGACGTGCAACGCATCGTCTCGATGTGGACCGCGTTGCTGGAGGAACACAAGGGACCGCTGCTGTTCGGCGAGTTCTCGATCGCCGACGCCTATTTCGCGCCGGTGTGCCTGCGCCTGAAGAACTACGCGCTGCCGGTGCCGGGCCACATCACGGATTACGTCCGCCGCGTGTGCGCATTGCCCGGCGTAAAAGCCTGGATCGACGATGCACTGGCGGAAAAGACGTTCGTCGATTTCGACGAGCCTTACCGGACTTCACGCTGAACTGAACCGCGGACACGGTCGCGGCAAGGACCTTACACTGCCGCCATGCAAACCTACATGGTCGGTGGCGCGGTGCGGGATGCCCTGTTGGGCCTGCCGGTCAACGATCGAGACTGGGTAGTGGTCGGCGCCACGCCGCAGGAGATGATCGAGGCCGGTTACCTCCCGGTGGGCAAGGATTTCCCGGTGTTCCTGCACCCGCAGACACGCGAGGAGTACGCCCTGGCGCGCACCGAGCGCAAGACCGCGCGCGGCTACCACGGCTTTGCCTTCCACGCCGAACCCAGCGTCACGCTGGAGCAGGATCTGGCCCGGCGCGACCTCACCATCAACGCCATGGCGCAGGGCGAGAGCGGCCGGCTGGTCGATCCGTTCGGCGGCCGGGCCGACCTGGAACGCCGTGTCCTGCGCCACGTCACCATCGCCTTCCGCGAGGACCCGGTGCGCATCCTGCGGGTCGCGCGTTTCGCGGCCCGCTTCGCCGACTTCAGCGTCGCGCCTGAAACGATGGCGCTGATGCGCGAAATGGTCGAGGCCGGCGAGGTCGATGCCCTGGTGGCCGAGCGCGTCTGGCAGGAACTGTCGCGCGGCCTGATGGAACACCGGCCGTCGCGCATGTTCGAAATTCTGCGCGAGTGCGGGGCACTGGCCCGGCTCTTGCCGGAAGTGCAGCGCCTGTGGGGCGTGCCCCAGCGCGCCGACTACCACCCCGAAGTCGACACCGGCGTGCACCTGATGATGGTGCTGGACATGAGCGCGCGACTGAAGGCGCCGCTGCCGGTGCGGTTCGCCTGCCTCACGCACGACCTGGGCAAGGGCACGACCCCGGCCGAGATCCTGCCCAAGCACACCGGACATGAAGAGCGCAGCTCGCGGCTGCTCAGGAATGTCTGCGAGCGGCTGCGCGTGCCGACCGACTGCCGCGAACTGGCCGAAGTGGTGGCGCGGGAGCACAGCAACATCCACCGCAGCGGGGAATTCGGTGCGGCCGCGCTGGTGCGTCTGCTCGAGCGCTGCGACGCTTTTCGCAAGCCCCAGCGTTTCGATCTCGCGTTGCTCGCCTGCGAATGCGACGCCCGCGGCCGCCTGGGACTGGAAGAAAAACCATATCCTCAGCGGGAGCGGCTGCTGGCCGCGCTCGCGGCGGCGCAGGGCGTCCCAACGCATGAGATTGCCGCCCAGGCGCAGCAGCAACAGATCGACGGCGCCAGGATCGGCGAGATGATCCACCACGCGCGCGTGCAGGCGGTCACCGAACAAGTCAGCGACTAGGGCGCAAGCAACGCCAGCGCCGCGTAATCCCCCACCCGGTCGGCTAATCCGGCCGGCACCAGTTCGCAGCCGTCGGTGAGCGCCCGCAATTTCCCCGCGACTTGCGCCTGCAACCGCGGCAGCAGGTAGGCGCGGTTGTTCCAGAACACGCTGCCGCCCAGGCTGATGCGCTGCAGGTCGAGCGTGGCGATCAGGTTGTACAGCGCGCGGCCCATCACACGGCACAGATCGTCGACCATGGCCTGCGCCGCCGCATCGCCGCTCTTGGCCTGTTGAAACAAGGTGGCCGCATCGGCGCCGCATCGCCTGGCGATCGCATTGCCCGCCACCAGCGCCTCCACGTCGCCGATGTTGCCGCAGCCGCACAAGGCGTCGTCGTTGTCGGACACGAACATGTGGCCGGCGTGGCCCGCGTTCCCGTTCTTGCCCCGCAGCACATGGCCGTCCACGCACAGGCCAACGCCGATGCCGGTGCTCCACGTCACGTAAGCGCAGTGATCGAATCCCTGCAGCGCGCCCCAGCGCCGCTCGGCTTCCAGCGCCGCGACGCAGTCGTTCTCCACGCGAACCTGGCCGAAGCGCTGGCGCAGCGGCGCTTCCAGCAGCGCCGTCTTCCAGTCGTTGGGCAGGCCGCGCGCAGGGCCGGCAATGCCGCCGCAGATGTTCGGAGCCGCCACCTCGGCCAGCCCGTCGCGAAGCACGAAAGGTCCGCAGGAGGAAACCCCGGCGCAGTCCACGCTGGCCGGAGCGATCGCGAGTTCGGCGCAAGCCTCGTCCGCCATCCGGATGACCTGGCGGGCAAGCGCATCGTTCGAGCCGGTTTTTGCAGTCGGCTCGCTGCGATGCGCGAGCAGGTCGAGCCCGCCGCCGCGGTTCAGGCTCACGGCAACCTTGGTGCCGCCGATGTCGATGCAGGCTTTCATGCCGCCGTTCTCACTGGCCAAACCCTAAAGCAACTTGGAAATCGTCCCGGCCGCGATGCTCAGGATGATGGTGGTGGTCAGGGGAATGAACCACTCGCGCCCGAACGCCTTGAACCGCAGATCGCCCGGCAACTTGCCGAACCCCATGCGCTGCAAGAACGGACTGAACCAGTTGATGAGCATCAGCGCGAGAAAGATGACGATGATCCAGCGAATCATGGCTTGAGTGTAGGCTGCCGCTAGAGTGTGTGGGTGCGATCGCCTTCGCGAAAACCGACGGCGTCCCAGAATTCGCCGCGGTAAAAGCCGATGACCTTGAACAGTTCGCCCATTTCATGCTCCGCGATCAGCCTGTGGCCCGCCACGCGACCCGCCAGCGGCGCCTGCGCAAGCAGCGGCAGCAGTCCGCAGTTCATCAGAAATCGCGCCTGGGTGGTGTAACCGAGGGTAGGCAATCCGGCCTCCTGGGCCGCCAGCGCCAGGCCGGTGAAGTTCACGTGCGCGGTGATGTCTTTCTGGCCCAGGTCGGGCAAGGGATCGCTGTCGGCCATATGGCCGCGGTGGCACATCAGCGTGCCCATGTCGCGCTGGGGGTGGTAGTACTCGCTCTCGGTGAAACCATAGTCGATAAAGAACGCGGCGCCACGCTCCAGCCGGTCCGCCAGCGTGCGCACGAAGGCCTGCGCCTGCGGATGGATTTCGGTCAGGTAATCATGCGATCCCGCGATGTCCGCCGGCGGGCGCAGTTCGGTGGGGCGATCGTCCCAGGCCAACGTCCCGTCCGGACCGGCCGATGAGATGCCGCGCTCGTGCCAGACTCCTTTGACCCGTACCAGAAGCTTGACCGGCATCGCGTCCAGCACCTCGTTGCCGACCACCACGCCGCGCATGGCTGGCGGCAGTTCGCCGGCCCATTGCACCTTGCCCGCGAAGCCGGCCAAAGCTTCCTGCTGGCGCATGCGCAGGCTGCCAGAAAGATCGACGATGGTGTAGCGGCGCACCCGCTCGCCCAGCGCCTGCAGCAGTTGCACCGCCAATGACCCGGAGCCGGCGCCGAATTCCCAGACCTCGTCGGTGCCGCTGGCGCGCAAGGCATCGGCTACCTGCGCCGCCAGCGCCTCGCCAAACAGGGGCGACATCTCCGGCGCCGTCACGAAATCGCTGCCCGATGACGGCATCTGGCCGAACTTGCGCGAATCGTTGGCGTAGTAGCCCAGGCCCGGTGCATACAGCGCCAGCGCCATGAAGCGGTCGAACGGCAGCCAGCCGCCGGCGCGGCGAATCGATTCTTCCACCAGGGCCTGCAAGGCTCTCGTTAAACTCGTTGTTTCCGTCGTCACTTCAGGATTGTCCCCGAATGAGCGATTCGCCCCGTTTGCGCACCGCCCTGGTCACCGGCTCGGCCAGGCGGCTCGGCCGCGAGGTCGCGCTGGCACTCGCGGCCGGCGGCTGGCAGGTGGCTGTGCATTTCCGCGGCTCCGCTGCCGAAGCAGCACAAACGGTGGCCGATTGCCTGCGCGTCGCGCCGGCGGGCGCGCAAGCCGACAGCTTCCAGGCCGACCTGGACGACGAGGCGCAGGCGCGCGCGCTGCTGCCGCGCGTGATCGAGCGTTTCGGCAGCGTCGACGCCGTCGTCAACAATGCGTCGCTGTTCGAGCACGACACCATCGGCAGCTTCGGCTACGAGGCGCTGCTGGCCCATGTGCGCACCAACACCGGCGCGCCAGTCCTGCTGGCCCAGGCACTGCACCAGCATGTCTGTACCCGATCGGGAGCGGCCCGGACGGCCGACGCCGTCGTCGTGAACATGCTCGACCAGAAGCTGTGGAACCAGAACCCGGATTTCCTCAGCTACACGCTGTCCAAGGCTGCGTTGGAAGCGGCAACCACCATGTTGGCCATCGCGCTGGCGCCCCAATTGCGGGTGGTCGGCGTCGCGCCGGGGTTGACGCTCACCAGCCATCTGCTGTCGCAGGAAAAATTCGATTCGCTGCATCGGCTGTCGCCGCTGGGCCGCTCGTCGACGCCGCAGGACGTGGTGGCCGCTGTGAAGTTCGCGCTGGACAATGCCTCGATCACCGGCACCACGTTGCTGGTCGATGGCGGCCAGCACCTGATGAAATTCGACCGCGATTTTTCTCTCATGTAACCTTGTGGGTCAGATCACAATTCAGGACAGCGGTTTTGACGGAGGAAGAATCCTCCAGCGAAATTGTGCTCTGACCCCAACTGACTAGCTATGACCAAAGCCGGGACCCAGATCCTCACGCTCGAAGGGCTGCGTTTCGACGCCAACCTGGGCATCCTGGACCATGAGAAGGACGGACCCCAGCCGATCCAGGTCGACGCCCAGCTGAACCTGGGCACCCAGCCGCTGCTGCCGCGCGACGACGACATCATGCACGTGCTGGACTACCGCAAGGTGCGCCGCATCATCATCGACGAGTGCACGGCCGAGCACGTCAACCTGCTGGAAAGCCTGATCGGCAAATTGGCGAACCGGCTGATGCAACTGCCCGGCGTAGTAGGTGTGCGGGTGCGCATCGTCAAGCTGGCGATCTTCGACGACTGCGAAGTGGCGATCCGGGTCGAAACGGGGCTCTGGTAGCGCGGGCCTGCACAGGGCTATTTCAGTTTGCATCATGACGGCGGCGCGTGCGCGCTGCCTGGTCAGTGCCGATCGAACTTCACCGAAAGCACGATCGAGCTTTGCGTGTCTTCCACCCCGGGGATCGCGCCGATGGCATCCAGCACGCTGTCGATTTCCGCCGTCGTCTCGGCTTCGATCAGCGCCATGAAGTCGAAGATGCCGCTTATCGCGAACACCGCGCGAATCTGGGTGATCCGGCGCAGCGCTTGCACCACCGGGTCAACCCGCTTGGCATCGACGCGCAACAGCGCATGCACTTTCATCCGGGCGCGCTGCGATTCCTCGCCGAGTCGAACCGTGTAACCGGCGATGACGCCGGCCTTCTCCAGGCGCTTGAGCCGCTCCACGACGGTCATGCGAGCCACGTCGAGCGCGCGCGCGAGCGCTGCAGTGGACGTGCGGGCATCCTCCCGCAGCATGCCGAGCAGCCGCCGGTCCTTGTCGTCCAGTTGAAAGATGCGCTCCACTTCGATTGCTACAAGTTCGCTGGCCCGATTTTGTGGCCTGCGGCCCGGATCGAGAAAACAAGAAAGGGCCGGACCTGACATGGATCAATTCGCCGACAGCCACCTGCTTTTCGCCGTCCACTGGCTGTTATATCGTCGTTTTGCGCCGTTTACTCTGGCAAGCGGGATCCGTAGAGTTCATGGAATGCAATGCGCCTGCTTTCGGCGCACGGAACTCTCAACCGGCAAGGAGCCGCCATGAACAAACTTGTCGATCAAGCCGTCGTCAGCGAAGGCAAGATCATGGACCAAGGCAGCATGACCGGGGCCCAGGCCCTGGTGAAGATGCTGCTCGAATACAAGGTGGAGGTGATCTTCGGTGTGCCCGGCGACACCAGCCTCGCGCTGTACGAAGCTATTTACGACGCCGGCGACCGCATCCGCCACGTGCTGGCGCGCGACGAGCGCTCGGCCACCTTCATGGCCGACGCCTACGCGCGCCTGGCCCACCGCCCAGGTTTCTGCGAATGCCCCAGCGGTGCGGGCGCGCTCTATTCCGTGCCCGGCGTTGCGGAAGCCAACGCCTCGTCGATCCCGGTGGTGCTGTTTACGTCGGGCATCTCGCTGGCGGGCGAAGGCAAGGGCACGATCACCGACATGCCCCACCACACCCTGTTCGAGCCGATCACCAAGCACTCGTCGGTGGTCAATTCGGCCGTGAAGGTGCCCGAAACCGTGCGCAAGATCCTGCGCATCGCCACCACCGGGCGGCCGGGCGCGGTGCATCTGGTTCTCCCCACCGAAACGATGACCGATCGGGTCCCGCTCGGAGCGGCGAGCCTGCACGCTGAAGCCGAATGCCGCACCTATCCGGCCTACCGCACCCGCAGCAGCGCCAAGGTGGTGGAGGAGTTGGCGGCGCATCTGCTGTCGGCCGAGCGGCCGGTGATCGTCGCCGGCGGCGGCGTCAACCATTCGCAGGCGAACGGGCAGGTGCTCATCCTGGCCGAGTGCCTGGGAGCGCCGGTGGTGACCACCATTTCCGGACAGGGCACCATGCCCGACGAACACCCGCTGGCGCTCGGCGTGGTGGGCGATAACGGTTTCCATCCCCATGCCCACCGCGCCGTGGAAGAGGCCGATGTCCTGCTCTATGTGGGCTGCAAGATGGGCTCGGTCTCGACCATCAAGTGGACCTTGCCCTCCACGCGCGCGGGCCGCAAGATTTTGCAGATCGACCTCGACCCGACCCTGCTGGCGAACAATTTCGAAAACACGTTGAGCGTGGCGGGCGATGCCCGGCTCGTGCTCGAGGATTTGCTGCGCCTCATCCCGCAGACGTTCAAGACGCCCTCACCCTGGGTAGACGATCTCAATCGGGCGCGCTCGCGCTTCTGGGACGACTCCAGGGCCCAGCTCCTGTCCGACTCCGCGCCCCTGAAGCCGCAACGCGTCATCCACGAACTCAATCGGCGGCTGCCCTCGCCTTCGATCGTCATCTCCGACGCCGGCACGCCTACGCCCTATATCACGCGCTTTCTGCGCCTCACCGGTGACGGCTCGCGCGTGCTGATCCCGCGCTCGTTCGGCGGCCTCGGCTACGCCATCCCCGCGGTGGTCGGCGCCTGGTACGCCCGGCCCGACGCCCGCCCGATCGGGCTGTTCGGCGATGGTTCGCTGGGCATGTCGGCCGGCGAGCTGGAGACACTGGCGCGGCTGAACGTGCCCGCGGTGCTGATCCACTTCAACAACGGCTGCTTCGGCTGGATCAAGACGCTGCAGTCCCTGCATAGCAAGAGCAAGTTCATGTCGGTGGATTTCACCCCTGGCGACATGAGCAGGGTCGCTGCCGCCTATGGCATCGCCGCCTGGCGCGTGGAGACGCCGGCGCAGCTGGAGGTTGCGCTGGACCAAGCCTTCGCCCATGATGGGCCATGTTTCCTCGACGTCGTCACCGAACCGCTGGTGAGCGACATCCCTCCCGTGTACTCCTGGCTGAAAGCGGCGGGCAGGGACCCGCTGCGCGGCTAGAAGCTCTTACATTAAACATCCAGGAGACATCTGTCATGAAAGTCATTGTCATTGGCGGCGGCTGGTCCGGTTGCGCGGCCGCTATTTCCGCGGCCCGGCAGGGCGCCCAAGTCACGCTGCTGGAACGCACCGACTCGCTGCTGGGCACCGGCCTGGTCGGTGGCATCTTCCGCAACAATGGCCGCTTCACCGCCGCCGAGGAAATGATCGCCATGGGCGGCGGTGAGATGTTCCACGCGATGGACGCCTGCACCGTCCACACGAATATCGAATTCCCCGGCCACAAGCACGCCTCGCTTTACAACATCGCCACCATCGAGCCGCAAGTGCAGCGCGCTCTGGCCGCGGCCGGCGTCGAGGTGCACTACCAGGTACGGATCGCGGACGTGGAAATGGACGGACGGCGCATCGTGGCCGTGAAGGCGAAGAAAAACGAAGGCGGCGCCCGCTTCGAGGGCGACGTCTTCGTCGAGACCACGGGAACC
>DATNCB010000606.1:0-1960 GCA_035571715.1 Ramlibacter sp. | reverse complement strand
TGGCATGCGCCACCCACGCGCGGGGCGCGCTCCACAACCAGGACTTTGGCGCCGGCCTTCGCGAGATACCCGGCACAGGCGAGTCCGTTGTGGCCGGAACCGATGATGATGAAGTCGTAGGTCATGGCATGGACAAGAAATTAAGCTGTTACTTAATTAGAGCAGACGTCAAGACAGCGGTCAACCCGCGGTCCCTCGTGCCTGGAGCCCGGTTTGACACTGCACCTGCCGGCATGATTCAATATTTACTTAATTAGGTGATGAAGTCCGCTACCCAGCCCCTTCGCATTCCTGCGCGCCGCGCAAAGGCTCCCCCGCTGAGGGACGCCGAGCGCACGCGTGAGCAAATCCTCGGCGCGGCGGCCAAGGAGTTTGCGGATTCAGGTCTGGGCGGAGCGCGTGTCGACCGGATCGCCGCCCAGGCCGACGTCAATGTGCGGATGCTCTATTACTACTTCAGCAGCAAGGACGACCTGTTCCTGGCGGTGCTCGAGCGCGCCTACCAGGTCATAGGTGAGGCCGAAAAGGGGCTCGAGCTCGATCAGGCGGAGCCGATGGAGGGCGTTCGCCGGCTGGTCGAGTTCACGTGGCGGTTCCAGCTTTCCCACCCGGAATTCATCCGCCTTCTGAACAGCGAGAACCTGCATCAAGGCCGTCACCTCGCCCGTTCTGCGGCGATTGCGCAACTGCGCTCTCCGCTGCTCGAGATGATCGGCCGATTGCTCGAGCGCGGGGGCAACGCCGGCGTGTTCCGGCGCGATGTGGATCCAATTCGCTTCTACATCATGATCGCAAGCCTGAGTTGCTTCTACCTTTCCAATCGATACACGCTTTCCGCGATATTCGGGCGCAACCTGATGGCGCCGAGGCAACGAGCCGCCCACCTTGCTTTCATGATCGAAGTCGTGCTTGGCTATCTGCGTCCGGGAGCGGCGGAGAGTGAAGCATGCTGAGCATGCTTTCGAAATGGCACTGAAGCGGTCGATGACATGCGCGCTCCCGACATCGCCTATCTGACCGACATCTACTTCGGCCATGGCTCGGTCGATGTCGTGCCGGATCTGCTTGAACGATTCGGCATCAGGCGGCCGTTACTCGTCACCGATGCGCGGCTGATCGAGTTGGGCCTGACAGCGCGCTTGGGCCTGGGCGCGCCGGCCACATTCAGCGAAACCGAGACGAATCCGACCGAAGCCAACCTGCAGGCGGGTCTGCGCTGCTATCGCCAGCACGACTGCGACGGCATCATTGCATTCGGCGGTGGGGCTGCCCTGGATCTTGCCAAGCTCGTCGGCCTGATGGTGAGCCATTCACCGCCGCTCGAACAGTATGCGATCGTGCGCGGCGGCCAGGCTCGGATTGACGCTCGCGTGCCGCCAATCGTCGCCATCCCGACGACCGCTGGAAGCGGCAGCGAAGTGGGCAGGGCGGCCCTGCTCAAGCTCGACTGCGGCAAGAAGCTCGGATTCCTGAGCGCGCACCTGTTGCCGCGTGCAGCCGTGTGCGACCCGGAACTGACTTTGAGCCTGCCGCCCGCGCTGACCGCGGCAACCGGCATGGACGCCATTTCCCATTGTGTGGAGGCCTATTGCAGCAGCCGCGTCAATGCTGTCGCCGACGCAATCGCGCTCGACGGCCTGGGCCGCGGATGGCGGGCGATCCGCGGCGCGTTCGCTGACGGCGCCGACCGCGCCGCGCGCGAACAGATGATGCTGTGCGCGCTGATGGGAGGGCTGGCGTTTCAAAAAGGGTTGGGTGCGGTGCACAGCCTGAGCCATCCGCTCGGCGCGCTCGCCGGGCTGCGCCTGCACCACGGGACCTTGAATGCCCTCTTTCTCGCGCCGGTGCTGCGGTTCAACTACGAAGCCTGCGCGTCGAAGATGGACGGGCTGGCCGCAGCGATGGGCCTCAGTTCGGGCTCGGAGGTGCCGGACGCCTTCGAGCGGCTGGTGATTGAGCT
>DATNCB010000605.1:0-2107 GCA_035571715.1 Ramlibacter sp. | reverse complement strand
GGGCGACTGCGGCAGCATGGCGACCGGCACGAAGTTGTCGGGGAAGAGCTTGCTGACCCGGAAGCACAGCTCGTTGCAGATCGCCGCCCAGGTCGACGACACGTTGAAGTCGCCGATGTGATGGGCCATGAAGCTGGCCCGCGGCGAGAACAGCGTGACGTCGCTGCCGCGTTGCTTCATCAGCCGCAGCTGGTTGGCTTCGATCGATTCGCGCAGCTCGTCGTCGCTGATCTTCAGCTCGCTCGCTTTCGGCATCACGGCGGGGTCCTTGATGCCGGCGATCTGTTTGTTGCGCCAATCCTCCAGTGCCTTGGGCGCCGTCGTGTAGTGGCCGTGGCAGTCGATGATGAGGCTCATTGAGTGTTGTCCTTGTAGTTGCGCTGCGGCACGGTTCAGGCCGGCTCCATGCCGTGGCGGCGCTTGGCTTCAGCCGCCTCGGCCGAGGCCATGAAATCGAGCATGCGCCGCACTGTCTCGCCTTGCGTGGAAGCGGTGCATACGCCGGCGGAAAACGTCGTGACGATCTGGACCGGCTCGGGCAGCGGCCCGATGACTTCGATGCCTTCGAGATGCATCAGCTCGCTGAGTTGCTGAAAGCCCAATGCCACCTCGCCGCGCGCCACCAGTGCGCCGACCGGCACCCCCGCAGGCGCCTGGACGATGCGTCCTTGCAGTTGCGCCGTGATGCCCCAGCGGTCGAACAAATGCATCAGCGCGACGCCGCTCGGCCCGGTGGAATAGCCAATGCTGGCAGCGGCGAGCACTGCGCGCCGCAGCGCCTCCTCACTGCCGATATCGGGCCGCGGGGCGCCCGCGCGCACGGCAACCGCCACCGGAGATCGAACCAGGTCGACCTCGCTATCCGCAAGCACGCGGCCGGCTACGACCAGCTTGTCGATCGCATCGGAGGCGAGGAAGACGACGTCGAAGGGTTCGCCCTCCTGCACCCGGCGAGCGGCATCCACCCCGCCGACGGATTCGATCGCCACCGTGCAATGGGCCCGGCGCTCGTATGCCGTCGCCAATTCGACCAGTACCTGCCGGGTCGCCATCGACGAGATGCCCCTGATCGAAGCGCTCATGAGAGATCGCTCCAGATCGAGAACACCGGACCAGCAAGACCATTTGCGGACATTGGCTCATTTTGGCCTTGGCTTTGGCGCGCAGGAAGGCCGCGCTGTTACTAGCAGATATAGCAAAACAGCATAATTGCGGCCAGGTTATTCAAATCTCGCCCGACCTGATGGATCTCAAACAACTCGAATACTTTGTGCGCGTGGCCGAGCTGGGCAGTTTCACGCGCGCGGCCATCGCCCTGGATGTCGCGCAGCCCGCGCTCAGCCGGCAGGTGCGGCTGCTCGAAGTGGAACTGCGGCAGAACCTGCTCACCCGCAACGGTCGGGGCGCCGCGCCGACCGAGGCAGGCAAACTGCTGCTCGAGCATGGGCGCGGCATCCTGCACCAGGTCGAGCGCGCCCGTGAGGAACTGGGGCGCGTGCGCGGCGCGCTCGCCGGAAGGGTGGCGATCGGCCTGCCGCCCAGCGTGGCCAAGGCCATGACGCTGCCGCTGATCCGCGAGTTCCGCCAGCGCATGCCGGAGGCGACGCTCTCGATCAGCGAAGGGCTGTCCGTGGCAATGCATGAATCGCTGGCCACCGGCCGGCTGGATATCGCCCTTCTCTACAACGCGAGTGCGTCGCCCGATATCGAATTGAGTCCGTTGCTCGAGGAGCCGCTGTTCCTGGTGCAGCGCCAATCAGGGAAGACTCAGCCGGCGGCCAAGCCGCGGCCGGTGCCGTTGCGCGAAGTCGCCAACGTGCCCCTGGTGATTCCCAGCCGCCCCAACGCCATCCGGATGCTGGTGGAAAGCGAGATGGCCAATCTGGGCTGCCGGCCGAAGGTAGCGCTCGAAATCGACGGAGTGGGCGCGATCCTTGACCTGGTGGAAGATGGCGCAGGCAGTGCGGTGCTGTCGCGCAACGCGGTCGCCACGTCCGCGCGGCCGCAGGCTTTCGCGCTGCGGCCCATCAGTGCGCCAAGCCTGCGCAGCAAGCTCGCGATGGCGATGAGTTCACAGCGTCCGGCGACCCTCACTCAAACAGCTGCG
>DATNCB010000604.1:0-2562 GCA_035571715.1 Ramlibacter sp. | reverse complement strand
CGCATAGGGCTCAAGGCGCCGCACCGTCCTGGCTGCTGAGCCTAATGGCGGGAGGTGTCGCGCCGAGATCGACGTTCTGGCGGGCTCCACTCGCACGCCTGCGTCCCGGTCGCGCGCAACGGCCAACGTCGCGCGATCGCCGACCACCGCGGCGCGGCCGAGATCCGCGTCGCTGACGATGTCGCTCTTCGGCAGCGCGCTGATGTTAGTCACGACTGAAATGGTCAGGTTTGGCAAGTGATTTCATAACCGCCGGGAAGCCAGTTTCCGCTTGCCGACAGGAAAGGGTTTCCTATCTGTCTGGTAAGCATCTCTGGGCAGCGCAAGTGATTCCTGCGACGAGCACCACCCCGCACCATCTCTGCGACTTCTGCGATAGGGCAAGTCTTGATACCGGGAATCTGGTCGGCCATAACTTCCAGTCTGGCGTGCAAGAGCGCCTGGACGCCCTTGGCTGGCTACCTCAGTCCGCCGCGCTCGAGCTAGTTACTTCGACCTGAAAAAGTCGGCGCGTTGATCCCGGGTCGGATGGTGCTGAACCGGGAGGATGGCCTCGAACCCTTGGGATAGAAGGGATCGAGGCCATCGTGCTCAGAACTGTAAGTGACCAGCCGACGTTGTGGGACGCGATTTTGCCGTCGGAGCTGTTGGTGTTGCCCGCCGAGTTGGGTCGGGTGGATGCGCTGCTGGATGATCCGGTGTTCTTCGCACCGTTCGCAGCGCATTTCGATGCCCGGATCGGTCGGCCGTCCATCCCGATGGAGACCTGTCTGCGGTTGATGTTCTTGAAGTTCTGGTACCGGCTGGGCTATGAGGTGCTGTGTCGGGAGGTGGCCGATTCGATTTCCTGGCAACGGTTCTGCCGAATCCCGTTAGGCGTGCGGGTGCCGCATCCGACCACGTTGATGAAGATCAGCACCCGATGCGGAGACGACGGGGTCGCCGCGTTGAACGAGGCGTTGCTGGTTAAGGCTGCCGCGGGCAAGCTGTTGCGCACCGACAAGGTGCGCGCCGACACCACGGTGGTAGCAGCTGATGTGGGTTATCCCACCGATTCGGGTTTGTTGGCCCAGGCGGTGGGCACGATCTGTCGCACGGTGGCGCGGATCAAAGCGGCCGGGGCCGCGACCCGGACTCCAGCCCGCGATCGGCGCCGCTCGGCGGGTCGACGTGCCCGTGCGATCGCCTCCAAGCTGCGGCTGCGCGGTGCTCAGCAGCGCGATCAAGCCCAGGCCGCGGTGCGCCGTATCACCGGGGAACTGGCCGGGATCGCCGACACCGCCGCGCGGGAGGCCACCGCGGTACTGCGCAACGCCCGACGCGCGCTACGCCGCGCGAGCGGCCCGCGTAAAGGCCGATTGCAGCAGGCGATCAACCACCTCGACACCATGGTCCAACGCACTCAGCGGGTGGTGACGCAGGCCCGTAGCCGGCTGGCCGGGGTGATGCCCGAGTCGGCCACCCGGCTGGTCAGCCTGCATGATGCCGACGCCCGCCCGATCCGCAAGGGCCGGCTGGGCAAGCCCGTGGAGTTCGGCTACAAGGCGCAGGTCGTCGACAACACCGATGGCGTCATCCTCGACCACACGGTCGAGATCGGAAACCCGGTAGACGCCCCGCAATTGGCGCCGGCGATCCAACGGATCACCCGCCGCACGGGCCGTCCACCCCGGGCGGTGACCGCCGACCGCGGCTACGGCTATGCAACGGTCGAACGCGACCTACACGCCCTCGGGGTGCGCAGTGTGGCGATCCCCCGCGTGAATAAACCCGGCTCCGCGCGCCGCGAGTTCGAACACCGTCGTGCCTTCCGCGACAAGGTCAAATGGCGAACCGGATCCGAAGGACGAATCAACCACCTGAAACGAAGCTACGGATGGAACCGCACCGAGTTGACCGGCATCACCGGCGCCCGAACCTGGTGCGGACATGGCGTCTTCGCGCACAACCTCGTCAAGATCAGCGCGCTCGCAGCATGATCACTCACCCCGCGGCGGCGTCAACCAACCCACCCGGACAAACCGGACAAACCGTGGATCGCTACCACCGCCACGAACTCTTTTTCAGGTCCTAGTAGCTAAAGGGCGCCCAGGCCCGGAAGCAGGATGGAGACCAGCCCGTCAGCGTGGGCGTCGATCCAGGTGGGGCTCTTCGGGTCTCGGCCGGTGAGCAGGCGGACCTCCGCAGCGTTCACGTAGGGCAAGGATGCCCCGCCGACGAGCACGTAGTAGAGGATGTCGCCGTCGATGGGCGCGGCGACACCGGCGTCGCGAAGTAACTGCCAAGGCGGCCGAATGCCGTTGAAGAACGGCTTCACGTGGGTCTCTGTCAGCCAGGTCAAGCGGTCGCTTGGCTCGGTGCCCTCATGCATCATGATCTGGTTGAGCTCAGGGTGCTCGGCCATGAATCGCACCAATCGGCGTATCCCTTCCGCGTATGCCGCTCCGAGCGCTGGCACGCCAATCTCCGTCGGCTTCGCGGGGAAGACGCCGCGGAATGTCTCACGCAAGAGCCCGAACAGGTGATCCACCGCAGCCGTCCATAGCGCTGTCTTGGACTCGA
>DATNCB010000603.1:0-2433 GCA_035571715.1 Ramlibacter sp. | reverse complement strand
ATTCATTCCAGGTCTCCAGTTACACGTAATGCCTGCTCGTTGGTAGTCCGGGCATTTTGTGATTGATCTCGCCGCATGGCAAGCGGATGTAGAGTCTCAGACAAGCCAGGAGAAATTCCAATGTCCAGCGCGTCCAACCTTGCCCAAGCCGAGCTCGACACCCTGCTCGGCTTCGCCCCCGATGACGACAGCCCTATTGCCTACATCCAGCGAACGCACGACTGGTACCTCGCCCTGGGCTACGGCAATCCGTATCGCTGGGCGCACTACGCGCAGGTGCCGTTTCGCCCTTTGGCCAAGCCGCTTTCGCAATGCACCGCCACCATCATCACCACCGCCGCGCCTTCGCGTTCGGACCAAGGGCCGCGACCGGCAGGCACGGCCTATAACGCGGCGGCCAAGTTCAACGCCGTCTATTCGGGCGACACCGCCGTCGATCATGATCTTCGGATCGATCACGTCGCCATCGATTTCAAGCACAGCACCATGGAAGACAGCGGCTCGTGGTTTCCGCTGCCGGCGCTGCGGCGCGCGCTGTCGCAAGGCCGCATCGGCGCGCTGGCCCGGCGCTTCCACGGCGTGCCGACGCATCGCAGCCAACGCCACACGCTAGACGTCTACTGTCCGGAGGTCGTGTCACGTTGCCTTGCAGATGGTGTGGACGTCGCGGTTCTGGTGCCAAACTGCCCGGTGTGCCACCAGACGCTGGGCATGGTCGCGCGGCACCTGGAAGCTGCGGGCATCGCCACCGTGGTCATGGGCTGCGCCAAGGACATCGTCGAACATGTGGGCGTGCCGCGCTTTCTGTTCAGCGACTTTCCGCTCGGCAACGCCGCGGGGCGGCCGAAGGACCCGGAGTCGCAGGCATTGACGCTGGAACTTGCGCTGCGCGTGCTGGAGTCGGCGCCCTCAGCGCGCACCACCGTGCAGTCACCGCTGCGCTGGAGCGAATCGCATGATTGGAAACTCGATTACTCGAATGCGGAACGCGTGAGCGGCGAAGAACTCGCCCGGCGCCGGGCCGAGTTCGACAAAGCCAAGGAGGCCGCGAAGGCAGTTCGCGCGTCGACTCCATGACGACGATGCAGCCCTTGCGGCACATTCGCGCGGGCGTCCTCGACGTGGCATATTTCGAGGCTGGCCCGGCCGAAGGCCCGCCCGTGTTCCTGATGCACGGCTTTCCCTACGACATCCACGCCTACGCTGAAGTGACGCCCTTGCTCGCAGCCGCCGGCTGCCGCGTCATCGTGCCGTATTTGCGCGGCTACGGCCCCACAAGGTTCCTGAGCGACGACACGCCGCGCTCCGGTGAGCAGGCCGCCCTGGGCGCCGACTTGCTGGCGCTCATGGATGCGCTGGGCATCGCGCGCGCCGTGCTGGGCGGCTACGACTGGGGCGGCCGCGCAGCCTGTGTAGTCGCGGCGCTTTGGCCCGAGCGCTGCGCGGGATTGGTGTCTTTGAACAGCTACAACATCCAGAACATCGCGCAGGCGATGGAGCCGGAGCCTCCCGACAACGAGCAGCGCCTGTGGTACCAGTACTACTTCCACAGCGAGCGCGGCCGCGCCGGGCTGGCCGCGAACAGGCGCGCCCTCGCGCGCCTGTTGTGGCAGCTCTGGTCGCCGACCTGGGCGTTCGATGATGAGACGTTCGAGCGCAGCGCCGACGCATTCGACAATCCCGATTTCGTGGACGTCGTCATCCACTCCTATCGGCACCGCTTCGGCCTGGTGCCTGGCGATCCGGCCTGTACGGAAATAGAGCGCCGCCTCGCGGCGCAGCCGGCCATCGGCGTGCCCACGATCACTTTCGACGGCGCCGACGACGGAGTGCGGCCGCCTGCCGATGCCGCGGCCCACGCCTACCACTTCACCGGCCCGCGTTCGCACCGCCTGGTGGCGGGCGCGGGCCACAACTTGCCTCAGGAAGTGCCGCACGTCTTCGCGGCTGCGGTGCTCGAACTTGTGGCCGCTTAGTTGACACATCATGCCGGGTTGGGCCGCATGAAAGAAGAACCGTCATTGCGGGCTTGACAAATTACCCTACAGGCTTACCAACGCCGGCTTGCCACGCCTGGACGATGGCCGCAAGCGAGTCGACGGGTCGCGCGATCAGCGGCCGCACCAACCGCCGCACGAGCTCCTGATCGGCCGGCCGGCCGACCAGATACTCCACGGGCGACTTGCCGTCGATGCGCGCCAGCGTCAGGGCCGGCAGCAGGCTGGCGGTGCGCGCCTCGAGCTGCGTTCGCGGCTCGAATCGCACCTCATCGAGGTAGCTCGTCGCCATGGTTTCGAACGCGTGAAGCAACTCGTTCACGCATTGCGGCAGGAACACCGACTTCAACAAGAAATGGTTGAGGCAGAACGCGATGTCGAAGGCCGGGTCGCCGTACCAGGCGCATTCGGCGTCCAGCAACACCGGCGCGTCGGG
>DATNCB010000602.1:0-5163 GCA_035571715.1 Ramlibacter sp. | reverse complement strand
CTGGCGGTCGACAAGGTGGTGGTCGTGGCCGAGGCTGCCGGCGCGGCGAAGTTTGCCGACGAAAAGTGGGCTCAGGAGTTTGCCAGGGCGACCGCCGCCTCGCTCGGCAAGCCAGTCGTGCACATCGACGTGCCGTCGCTCAGCATCAGCTACTGAAGGTTCGAATCCCGCCCTTTTCCCAGGGCCCTCGGCAAGCGGGGCGCCGCCATTGGCCCCCGGGCGCTATCGGTCGTTCAAAGCAAACTTCGAGTCTTCCTTGAGGATGTGATCGGCGATCACGTCATCGGCGATGAACCCCACGAGCTCGCTGGCCGCCAACCGGCCGGCGCCGTACCACTTCCTCAACTCGCGGGCCCGCTCCAGAAGCGCCCGGTGGAGTTCCTTGTGCCGCGCTGACAGGGGGAAACCGGTTCGGCCCAGCACCTCCTCCTCGGTGGCAAAGTGCTCCTTGACATGCGCGACGAACGCGTCAAGCAGCAATTCGATCTCGATCCGGTGTTTTCCGCTATGGGCGGCATGGATCAGCTTGTTGCCGATATCGAACAGAGCCCTGTGCTGCTGGTCGATGATGGGATGGCCGGTTTCGTACGAACGGCGCCAGTGCAACTCCATGAGCGCGACGGCCGTCTCCTTTTCGCCCAACCCGCCCATTCCGGTGGTGGGGAGGATGCTTCGGCAATCGTCTGCCGGATGCCGGCGATCACCTCGTAGCCACGCCAGAACGGCGGCGGCGGTCCGGGAAAGCCGATCCGGTATTGACGCCACGTTCAGCCAGCCGGCTCCAGCACCGCCTGCTCGCCGAGGCGAAACCCCACGGCGAGCGCATCCAGGTTCAAATCGAGGAAGCTGCGAGGGGTGTCGTTGCGCACCGCCTGCTCGAGCGCCTTGCGGTTGGACAATCCCGCGATCACGGCCAGCGCGCCGAGTGCAACAATATTGGCCACACGCTCACTGCCCAGCTCGATGGCGCTGCGGGTGAGCGGCAGGCGATAGCTGCGGTGCCCGCTGTCGGGCAGCTCGGGAGCGAGGCGCGTGTCGGCGATCACTACCGCATCGGCCTTGAGCAGCGGCCAGGAAGGTTTGACTGCGATCCCATCCAGCAGCACCAGGCAATCGAGCGTGGTGGCGAGCGGAAAATCGACCTCGCCTTGCGCGATCACCAGATCGGCATTGCAGAAGCCCCCGCGCGAAGTCGGCTCGTACGTTTGCGATTGGGCGACGCGGCGGCCGGCCAAGGCAAGCGCGTCGGCCAGCATCTTGGCCGCCAGGATCAGGCCCTGCCCGCCGCTGCCCGCGATGCGGATTTCCAGGCGTGTGCCGGCGGTCATTTCGTGCCCTTTCCGGCGGCGGCCAGTTTGGTCGCGACCGCGGCCCGGCGATAGGCGGCGCCGTACTCGGGGCGGTCGTTTCTCGAAAGAATGCCGGTGGGCAGATCATTGGGCCGGAATGGCGTGTCCACGGTGTCGCGGTAGGCGCTCGGACGCAGCTCGCTGGTCTGGCGCAGCATCATCTCGGGCGAGGAGCCCATTTCGTTCTTGCGTCCGAAGATCTCGGTGCAGTCGGACAGCACTTCGATGAAGGCAAATCCGGGATGCTCGAGGCCCGATCGAATCAGCTCCTTCAGCCTGGGGACGTGCAGCGTCACTTCGCGTCCGACGAAACTGGCGCCCGCCGCGGCCGCCAGCGCGCAGGCGTCGAAATGCGGTTCGGTGTTCCCCAGCGGTGTCGTGCTGGTCACGCGGGTTTCGGAGGTCGTCGGCGACACCTGGCCGCCGGTCATGCCATAGACCTCGTTGTTCAGCATGAGGCAGGTGAGCTTGAGATTGCGGCGGCAGGCGTGGATCAGATGGTTGCCGCCGATCGCCAGGCAATCGCCGTCTCCGGTGATGACCACCACATGCAGGTCCGGCCGGGCCAGTGCGAGGCCGGTCGCGTAGGCGAGCGGCCGCCCGTGTGTCACGTGAAAGGTGCTGGCGTCGATGTAGGCCGACAGGCGCCCGGCGCAGCCGATGCCCGAAACCACCGCCAGCTTGTCCTTGTCGATCTGCAGCTCGTGCAGTGCCCACAGCAGCGCGCGCAAGGCGATGCCGTGGCCGCAGCCCGGACACAGGAAGTGCGGCATCCGGTCTTCGCGCAGGTACTCGCGCACATCGAAGGCGCTCGCCGAATCGATGATCATGGTGCGGCTCTCTCTTGGTTGGGTGCGCCCTTGACGAGCATTTCAACTTGCGCCGCAATTTCCGCCGGCGTGATCGGCTCGCCGTTCACCCGGTGAAGCCCTGCCACGCGTTCGCGCCCCAGGATGCGTTCGACTTCCAGACTCAACTGCCCGGCGTTCAGCTCCGGCACGAGCACCGCCCGCGCGCCCGCCGTGGCTTCGCGCAAGGCACGCTCGGGAAACGGCCACAGCGTGATCGGGCGGAACAGCCCGACGCGCAGGCCGCGCGCGCGGCACTGCGCGACGGCGCGGGTCGCGGCGCGGGCGCTGATACCGATTGCGACCACCACGACCTCCGCATCGTCGCAGGCGACCTCCTGCCACGAATCAATGGCTTCGCGATGCGATTCGAGCTTGGCCAGCAGCCGGCCGAGGTTGCGGCTGACGACTTCCGGGTTCTGGCTCGGAAAGCCATCTTCCGCGTGACTCAAGCCCGTCGTGTGGACGCGATAGCCATCGCCGGGCCGCGCCATGGCCGGAATTCCGTCCGCCTGCGTGGCGTAAGGCCGGTAGGCTTCGCGCGGCCCGCTCGCCCACTTGCGCTGCGCCCGCACGGCGTCCACGTCGTCGGCAAGCTCGACGGTTTCCGTGAGTTGGGCGATGACCTGGTCGTAGAGCACCACCACCGGCGTTCGAAACCTCTCGGCCAGATCGAAGGCGCGGATGGTCTCGTAATAGATCTCGCGCACCGACGCCGGCGCCACCACGATGATCGGATAGTCGCCGTGGCTGCCCCAACGCGCCTGCATGATGTCGGCCTGCGCCGGGCGGGTGGGCATGCCGGTGGACGGGCCGCCGCGCATCACGTTGACGACGACGCACGGGATTTCGGCGCCGGCGGCGTAGCCAATATTCTCCTGCTTGAGGGAGAAACCAGGGCCGCTGGTGGCCGTCATCGACTTGACCCCGCCCATCGAGGCGCCGATGACGGCGGCAATGGAGGCGATCTCGTCTTCCATCTGCACGAAAACGCCGTCCACGAGGGGCAAGGCACGCGCCAGCCGTTCCGCGATCTCGGAGGAAGGCGTGATCGGGTAGCCGGCGAAGAAGCGGCAGCCGGCCGCGACAGCACCAAGCGCGCACGCGTGGTTGCCCGAGATCAGGCGCACGGGCGCTTTGGCAGTCATGAGGGGATGCGGGGCATTCATGCGGCGGACCCTTCAACGGCCGGATTGTCCAGGTGCACGCGGATGGCGAAATCCGGGCACAGCCACTCGCAGACGCGGCAACCGGTGCACTTCTGCGGGTCGGTGAGCTCGGCGATGCGTTCGCCGTTCAGCCGCAGGCAGCGCTCCGGGCAAAACTTGACGCAGATGTCGCAGCTCTTGCACCACTGAGCCGTGATCTCGAGCCGCACTTTCCGCGGCGCGTGGGCCGGCGCGCGTTGCGCGGCTTCCGCCCTTTCCGACTGCGCATCGGTGGGCGCGGGTGGCGATACCCGCGCCTCGTCGATCCAGGCACGGCCGGCGCGGAAGGCTTCGAGGTTGACACCGATCGTCTTTTTGGGAACGAACTGGGCGATGGCCTGTTCCCATTCCTCGGCCTGGAAGTCGAGCGCCTTCGACAACGCGCCGAGCAGGACGACGTTGGAGGCGCGTTCGTTGCCCAAGCCCTCGGCCATCCCGGTGGCGTCCATGGCATAGCCTTCGGGCACGTGTGCCTTGACTTCTTCGGGCGTCTCGCGCGAGTAGCGCAGCGGCGCCCCCGCCTGCCGGTTCAGGCACGCGAACGGCGGCACGATCCGTTTGGTGTCGCAAAGCAGGATGCCGGTGCCGCGCTTGAGGTAAGGCAGCCAGCGCATCGCCTCGGCCCATTCGAGGGCGACCAGGATGTCCGCTTCGCCTTCGGGGATGATGGGCGACCAGACGCGCGGTCCGAAGCGCACATGGCTGAACACGCTGCCGCCGCGCTTGGCCATGCCGTGCACTTCGCTTTGCTTGACATCCAGGCCGCGCGACTGGGCCAGCCAGGCGAGCGCCTTGGATACCATGATCACGCCCTGCCCGCCGACACCGACGATCAGGACATTCATTACCTTACGGGTACTGGCGGCCGCGTCCACTGGGGCAATTGCTGCTCCCTGGCTCGCGGCGCTCACAGGTGCGGGGCCGCTCATGGCGCCACCGCGGCGACGGGTTCGACGCCCTTGATACAGCCCATCGTGCAAACCTGCGCGCACAGCGTGCAGCCGATGCATAGCGAGGCGTCGATCTTCACCTTGTGCCGGCCCTCGAACTGCTCGTCGGACCAGGTCAGCGCCGGACAACCCAGGTTCATGCACGACTGGCAGGCATTGCACTGCGTGCTGACCTGCAGCGCCGGACCCTTGATCTTGACCGGGTCGAGCACGCACGGACGGTTGGAGATCACCACGGAAACGCCGCGATAGGCGATCGCCTCGCGCAGCGTCTGGTACATCACCGCGAGGTCATAGGAGTCCACGATGCGCACCCACTTGACGCCGCAGGCGCGCACCAGCGCTTCGTAGTCGATCCTGGAGGCATCGTCGCCCCGCAGCGTCTTGCCGGTGCCAGGATGCTGCTGCCCGCCGGTCATGGCGGTGATGTGGTTATCCAGCAGCATCACGGTGATGTTCGCGTCGTTGTACACGGCGTCGATCAGCGAGGGAATGCCCGCGTGCAGGAAGGTCGAGTCGCCGATGGTCGCCATCACGGGCTTGGTATCTCCGGCCTTGGACAGGCCGATGGCATTGCCGATCGAGGAGCCCATCGACACGCAGCTTTCCAGGCCGCGCAGGGGATCGAGGCAGGCCAGCGTGTAGCAGCCAATGTCGCCTGCCACACGTACTCCGGAAGCGCGCACCGCCATGAAGCATGAGGTGTGCGGGCAGCCCGCGCACAGGACGGGCGGCCGCGCCAGCGGCGGCGGCGTCCAGCTTGACACCTGGACCCGCGGCGCCAGCACCCCGGCCTTCTCGAAGCCGG
>DATNCB010000601.1:0-8688 GCA_035571715.1 Ramlibacter sp. | reverse complement strand
TTCGTGCCCCGCATGATCCGGGCGCAAAGTCAATCGATCGGCGCGCTCTGGACCATGCTCAAGGACGTGGACACGGTGATCGCCACCGCGCAAAAGAGCGGTGTACCGATGCCGCTCACCGCCAGCGTGCAGCAAACGCTGCGCATTGCAAGCGCGATGGGCCTGGGCGAAGCCGAGCTGTCGGCCGTGATCAGCGTCATGCTGCCCGAGCGCCGCGACGAATTTCTGCAGCAGCAGGTCAAACGCTAAGAGAAGCCCCATGCAGCTGGCCGCCAACCTGAGCTGGATGTACCCGAACCTCGACTGGACCCACCGGTTCGAGGCCGCCGCCCGGGATGGCTTCGAGGGCGTGGAAATCCTGTTGCCGTATGACGAGCCGGCGGACTGGTACGCAAAGATGCTGCAGGGCAGTGGGCTGGAGCTTGCGCTCCTGAACACGCCGGTGTCACGCGGCGTCGGCAAGCTGGGGCTGGCCGCGATTCCCGGCGCGGAAGACGGATTTCGCCAATGCTTCGACCGCGCACGTGGCGTAGCTCTGGCGACCGGCTGCCGCCGCATCCATGTGATGGCGGGCTACGTCGCGGGGCTGGATCAGTCGGATTGCACGGCCGTCCTGCTGGGCAACCTGGAGAGCGCGCTGGAGCTGGCCGCCAAGGACGATATCGTCCTGACGCTGGAGGCGCTGAACCGCGGCGACATGCCGGGCTACTTCTACCATCTGCCGGGGCAGGCGATCCAGATCGTGCGGCACTTCAACTCGCCGCACCTGCGGCTGCAATTCGATTTCTACCACTGCGTGAGGGAGTCGCTGGACCTGCAAGAGGAGGTGCGGGCGGCGGCGCCATGGATCGGCCATGTGCAGATCGCCGGGGCGCCCGAGCGCCACGAACCCGACCTCTCGAAGGCCGGTCTGCTCGAGGCGGTGGCGGCGTTGCCCGGCCTCGGCTACGACAGCTGGGTCGGCTGCGAATACCAGCCGCGCACCACGGCCGCCGAGGGATTGAGCTGGTGTCAGCCATTGCACACGCGCGGGGTGCTGCGATGAGCCGCGTGCTGGTCACCGGCGCCAACGGCTACATCGGCCGCGCCCTGGCGGCGCGCCTGAAGGAGCGCCTGCAGGCGCAGGAGATCGAGTCGCTGACGCTGCTGGACCTGGGCTTCGATCACGCGCCCACCGAAGCGGGCATCCGTTGCATCAGCGGTGACCTGGGCGATGCCGCATGTCTGGCGCAAGCGACCGAACCGGCGCCCACGGTGGTGTTCCATCTGGCCGGCATCATGAGCCGGCAGGCCGAGGAAGACTTTGCGCTGGGAATGCTGGTGAACGTGAGCTGCACCATTGGCCTGTTCGAGCGGCTGCGGGCGCTGGGTCACCGGCCGGTCGTTGTCTATGCCAGCTCGATCGGGGTCTACGGCACGCCGCTGCCGGACGCGATCGACGACGACACGCCGACCGCGCCGGCACTGAGCTATGGCGCGCAAAAGCGGATGATCGAAATCCTGCTGGCCGACTACAGCCGGCGCGGTTGGGTCGACGGCCGCGCGGTCCGGCTGCCCGGCGTCGTGGCGCGTCCGGCGGCGCCCAATGGCGCGTTGTCGGCATTTTCAAGCGACCTCATTCGCGAACCAGCCGAAGGCCGCAGGTACACCTGCCCGATCGGGCCGGAGGGCAGCATGTGGCTGTTGTCGCTGCCGGCCTGTGTCGACAATCTGCTGCACGCGGCGGCAATTGCGCCAGACCGGCTTCCTGCCGGCCGCGCCTGGAATCTGCCCGCCTTGCGCGCCACGGCCGCAGAAATCGTTCAGGCTTTGTGCCGGCGCTTTGGCCCCGACTTGGCGCAGCGCGTGGAATATCGTCCTGTCGCCGGCATGCAGGCCCAGTTTGCGCAGTGGCCGCCGCTCGCCACGCCCATTGGGGATTTCCTGGGCTTCCGGCACGACGGTAATCTGGATACCTTGATCGAACGCGCGCTCGAGGCGTGATTTCCCGGTTCGCTTCTCCCCTCGGGGTGTTGATCGCGTTTCCTTCGATCTCGCTCCTGCTGCCTCACTACCTGGGATGAACACATGATCGTCGAGATGAGAACCTATTCGATCCGGATTGGCGCCATGCGCGACTTCCTGGAGCTTTATGCGCGCGAGGGCCTGGCGCTGCAGACGCAGCACCTCGGGTCTCCGCTGGGCTACTACACGAGCGAAGTGGGAGAACTGAGCCAGGTCGTCCACCTCTGGCGCTACAGCGACCTGGCCGACCGCGAGCGGCGCCGCGCCGCGCTGGAAGCCGACGCGCGCTGGCTGACTTACCGCACCAAAAGCTCGTCCCAAGGCCATGTCGTGCGGCAGGTGAACACGATCCTGAACGAAGTGGACTTCGCCGCGTTCGCGCCGCGACCCGGCACCGCGCCATGACCACTCCTGCGCACAGGATTCTGCAGGCCGGCTACGTGCCGCCGGCGCTGGCCGCGCAGCTACCCCGGATTTGCGAAACCCACGTGCTTGGCAACGAGACCGACCCCGCCGCCTTCCTGGCCGCGCACGGCGGCGATTTCACCGTGCTCGTGACCAACGCGACGGCGGGCGCGAGTGCCGAGCTGATGTCGCGCCTGCCGCGCTTGCAGGCGATCTGCAGCATCGGCGTGGGGACCGAGGCCATCGACCTGGATGCCGCAAACGCTCGCGGCATTGTCGTGAGCAATACACCCGACGTCCTGAACGACTGCGTCGCGGACCTTGCCATCGGCCTGATGATCGACGTGGCCCGAGGCATCTCCGCCGCCGACCGGCACGTGCGGCGCGGCGACTGGCCGGTCAAGGGGCCGATCGCGCCGCGAACCCGCGTCAGCGGCAAGCGCCTTGGATTGCTCGGCATGGGCAAGATCGCGCGCGTCATCGCCCGGCGTGCCACCGGTTTTTCCATGGACATCCGCTATCACAGCCGCACGCGCAAGCCCGACCTGTCATGGCCGCACGAACCCTCGCTCGCCAAGCTGGCGCAATGGGCCGATTTCCTGGTGGTCGCATGCTCGGGCGGCCCGCAGACGCGGCACCTGGTTTCAGCCGAGGTGCTGCGCGCGCTCGGCCCCGAGGGCTTCCTGGTCAACGTGGCGCGCGGCTCGGTGGTCGATGGAACTGCGCTGGTCAATGCCTTGCAGGCCGGTGAGCTGGCCGGCGCGGCGCTGGACGTGTTCGAGAACGAGCCCCATGTTCCGGCGCCGCTCGCCGCGATGGAGAACGTCGTGCTTGCCTCCCACATCGGCAGTGCCACCCAGGAGACGCGGCGCGCGATGGTGGAGCTGACGCTGGGTAACGTACGCAGCTTTCTGGACAGCGGGCGCCTGCTCACCGAGGTCAGGGCTGAGGCAACTTAGATCCAGCCGCCCTCCCGCAGCTCACGCGTGAGCCAGGCGCAATAGATCGGTGCGGCGATCAGGCCTTGGCCGCCGAACGCGGACTCGAGCACCAGCATCGACATAAGCAAGGCGTAAGGCGGCATGCTGACGCGGCTGCCGACGAAGTGGGCGTTGAGGAAATATTCGAGCTTGTGGATCACCACCAGGTAAACGAGAGAGCCCGCGCCGACCCAGGGCGACAGCGTGAGCGCTGCCAGGACGATTGCCGTGTTCGACAGCAGATTGCCGACGATCGGCAGGAAGGCGGCAAAGAACGTGAATGCCACCAGCGTCTTGCCCAGCGGGACCTGATAGCCCATCATGGGCAGCACCGCCAGGAGATAGACCGCGGTCAAGGCCGTATTGACCAGCGAGATCCGCAGTTGGGCGGCCACGATATCGCTGAAAGCCAGTACCACCTGACGCCATCGGTCCTGCGCGAGCCTGGGAATGGCCGAGCGCGGCGCCGCGCGTCGCATCGATGCGGCGGCCAGTCCGCCGATCACCAGCCCGATCAGCAAATGAAACACGATTCGCAGCGCGTCCCGCCCCAACTGCTGCATCTGCCCGGCGTGCGACCGCAGCCAGGCCGAAAGCGCTTCCTGTATTGAGGCGGCCGAGTCCGGCAGCCGCGTCGCGAGCCACATTGGCGCGGTCGAACGCATTTGATCCAGCGTGTCGGCGAGCAACTGCAGAAGTTTGGCCAATCCGTCCGACGAAGCGCTCAGCAGCAGGTCGAAGGCCTCGAAGACTGCAACTCCCGCGCCGGCGAGTAGCAGCAGCGCCAACACGGCTCTTGTCACGCGCTCGCGCAAGCTCTGCGCCGGTTCGCGTCCCCAGACCAGGCGAAACAGCACGAAGCCGGTCAGTGCGCCTAGCAGCGCCGGCAACAGATGCAGCCACAGCAGCACCAGCAGCGCCACAGCCGCAGCCGCGAGACTGCGCTGATACAGCGCGTCCGATACCGGCGGGTGAGCGTTGTCGCGCTTCAAATGAGAATTCCCTGAAATGGAGAAGTCGACAGCTGCAGTGTCATTGACAGCGGAGCTGCCCGCCGTCAGCCGATGGGGTGGGCGGATGTAGGAGGTTGCAGCGGGTGCCGATCAGCGCTATTTCCCGTCGGCCATGGTGCTTTCCGCAATCAATATGCGATAAAGCAAGCTGGGTCGGCCGTCGCTGAATAACTTGGGGCCGTATGCGCTCCAGAGCCTGAAGGCCTCTTGCCGATCGCCTAGCGTCAAACTGCCCAGCATGCTTGACGCGACCACGAATTGCACCACCTCGGCAGGCATGCGCTGGCGGCTCTCCAGGATGGTCCTGGCGCCGCTCACCATGGCCCCGGCATCTTGCCTGCCTATCGCCTTGAACAATGCGATCCAATTCCTTTCAGGCAATGTCAGAGAACCGGCGCATGGGCTGGATTCCAGCCTGTTCCAGACGGACTCCAGCTCCTGCGGTCTCAGGTAGGGGGCCATCCTGACCAGCACGTTGTAAAGCGCGATCTGCCTGGCGTCTTGATTTGGTTCGGGGCGGCAGGCAAGGAAGATCTGCCCGAACTGCAGTGCCAGTTGCTGAATATCCGGAGGCACAGTCCCATGCTTCGGGTCGAATTGGCCCGACAGACTGAAATCGCGCAGCATCATCGCCGTACGGACATCCTGCGTTTTGGAGAACAGACGGGACCGGGCGACGTCGGTCGCGTTCCAGGATGGATGCGACCCTGTCAGCATTTCCAGCGCCGGCAGCGGAAGTTCTGAAAGTTCCCGAATCTCGAATGCGTTTGCCCGCAAGAAACGGGTGCGCGCAGCATTTTGATCGACCACCGGGTAATAGTCGGAATTGGCACGGACGCCGGAGGCAGCGAGCAGTCTTTCGAGCAGACGTTTATTGCCGATCTTTCTGGCTTCGAGGTCCTGCAGACCGCGGATGCCGATCCTGTCCATTGCCGCCGATATCTCCGCGTCGCCCAGGACTCGAGCATCGATGGGAGCCAGGGTTCCCTGGTTCTTTGCGACGATGATCATGTCCTGGTCGTTGCTTGCGTAAATCGCGAAGTCGGGGAAATTATCGGAGACAGCCTTGAGGATGGAGATGACCAGGTCGGTATCTATCTCGTACAGCTGTACCCACTGGGCGAACACGCCGTCCCGGTTCAGGTGCTGTTTGACCTGACGGTAGAACTCTTCCGAAAATAGTCCCGCCACACCGCTGACCCATGGGTTGGACGGCTCGGACACGATGATGTCGTACTTCTTGTTGTGGACGGAGAAGTAGGTCTTCGCGTCATCGATGAATATCCTGCTGCGCGGATCGTCATAGGCGCGATTGACACGGGGCCGGAAATATTTTTCCGCCCGCAGTACCGTTGCTTCGATTTCCACCGTATCGACCTGTTCGAGCCGAGGATTGCCAAGGAGCGTATGCGTGGTCAGGCCTGATCCGAAGCCGATGTTGGCCACCGTCCGGGCTGCCGGGTTGAAGGCCATCGGCAGGACGCCCAGAAGGGTCATCGTGGCCTCGTCCGTTGTGGGCTGGCTGCCTGGAGCCATTCTCACGGACGCATCCGGCTTGCCGTTCGTGGCGATCGTCACGCCGCCAGTCTGCTTTTCCGTGTACACGCTGATGGTCGCAGTCTTGCCATCCTTGTGGAAAGCGAGTTCGCTCAGTTGCGGATGCAGCAGCATTCCGTCCCGATAGACTCCCGACGCCATTCTGTAGGGGTCGAGATCCGGCAGGACCAGGGAAGCGGCGACCGCGCAGAATCCGGCGGCCGTAATGATCGCGGGGACGCGTTTCGAGGCATATCCCGATGCGAACCACAAGAGAAGCACCCCAAGCGCGATGTCGCACCCAGCGCCGAACGTTATCAGTCCCTTGAGGCCGAGTAACGACATGCCGAGGTGAATCGCAAAAAAAACGCCGAGGATCGCCCCTACCGTATTGGCCGCGTAGACAGCCCCGATGCTGCGTTCTCCATCCCCACGTCTCAGTAGAGCGTAGGTAATCAGAGGCAGGGTCATCCCGGCGCATATCGTTGTCGGCAGCATGACGGCCAATGCGATGGCATTACTCGACAGATTGAACAAAAAATAGCCGCTGTCCGTCTTGCCGAGGGATTGCAACAGCCAGCGCATGACGTTGAACGTCTGGCCGTACAGTGGCAGGGTGCACAGCGCAAGCAGCCCCATGATGACCTGCACATGGCCGAGAAAACGCGCCGGGACAGGTATGCCATCGATGCGGCGCTGTATCCACAGGCCGCCGAGAGCCAGGCCCAGGATAAAGGCGCTCAGCATGAGCTCGAACGCATGGGTGCTGGCCCCCATGACCAGGCTCAGCATACGGATCCAGGTGATCTCGTAGATGAAAGACGCTGCCCCGGTGACCAGCGCGGCCAGCAGGAACATTGCATAGCCGCTCCTGCCGGCTCCCGCTTGCGAGCCGTCGTCGGCGTGAGCCGCCGGTGGCCCCGCCTGCTGGCCCCTTGCCAGCAACCAGACAGACAGGGCCAGAGCGATATTGATAAGACCGGCCGCACCAACGGTCCAGGGCAATCCGATGAGTCGGATAAGCACGAACCCGCTCACAAGAACGCCGATCGCGGCTCCCAGGCTATTGGTGAAATACAGCAGCGAAATGGTTCGTCCGGGATTGCCGGGCCACAACCGTATGATGCCGGCGCTCATCAATGGAAAGGTCATGCCGAGCAGGACCGACTGGGGCAGGATCAACAAGGCGGACAGCACCCACTTGTAGGCGTACGCGGCGGCGGCCGAGCCGAGATGGGGGATGACGCCTGAATAAGAGAGTTGAACGGCCTGATCGAACGCCGTGTGGAACAACAATGCAAGCAGGCCGATCAGGCCTTCGGCCAGCGCATAGCCGACGAGCAGGTTCTTCCAGCGCAAGGAATACCTGCTGCAGATCCATGACCCGAGGGCCATACCGCCCATGAAGATCGCCAGGACCAAGGTCTGGGCATATGCAGCGTGTCCCAGAAAGAGTTTGAGGTAATGAGTCCAGATGGATTCGTAGATGAGGCCCGAAAAGCCGGACATCATGAAGATGAAGAACAGAGTGGAAGCGGATTTTCTTTGCATCTTGGATACGGCCACTCAGGAAAATCCCCTCGTGCTGATTGCTACGAGGGGATTATGAACGGCGGGACGGCGCGAGGGCGGGCGGTGTTTTCAACACCTTCAGTTAACGGCTAGCGCAACGCGGACGGCCCTTCATCGCCTGGTGAAGTCGATCGCGATGGCGCCCGGCTCGCGCTGGCGATATTCGATAGACAAGGCTTCGCCGTAGCGCGCCTGGAGCTGGCCAAGCAACGGCAGTGGATCGTGGTCGTTGACGAAGCGCATGGTTTCGCCGGGACTCAGCGCGTCGAGCGCGCCGAAGATGGCGGCGTGACGGAAGCGCTTGGCGACGCCGCGCGCGTCGAACGGGTAGATCGAATCCGGGGACAGGTGAGTGTGAGCCTGGGACATGGGAAGTGGGGTCTTTCTAGTGGATGCCGGAAAAAGTGCATTGCCGGACGGTAATGAAACATTGCCAGTGAATCATACGGTGTCGTCCGCGGCCGTCAACACGGGACTTCTGCGAGTAGGGTTAAGACGAGCTACCTCGTGACTGTGGCGCCGTAGGCCTTGCTAAAGATGCATCGTAGATGTACCATTAACGACATGCAACAACGCGGAGCGCCATGATGCCTGCCAACGAAGACCCGGTCACGCTGAGCGCGCCTCCCGACGCCCTGGACCGCACACTCGATCGGCCCTACCAGGCGGGCTTTATCACCGACATCGAATCGGACGTGATTCCGCCCGGCCTCGACGAGGACGTGGTGCGCCTGATCTCGCTGCGCAAGCGCGAGCCCCAGTTCATGCTCGACTGGCGCCTCGCCGCGTACGAGGCATGGACCCGCAAGGAAGAGCCGAAGTGGGGCAATGTACGGCACCCGCCGATCGACTACCAGGCGATCTCCTACTTCTCCCAGCCCAAGTCGAGCGGCTCCGCGCCCAAGAGCCTCGCCGACGTCGACCCCAAGCTGCTCGAGACCTATGAAAAGCTCGGCATCCCATTGCATGAACGCGCAACGCTGGCCGGCGTCGCAGTGGACGCGGTGTTCGATTCGGTTTCGGTCGCCACGACCTTTCGCAAGCAGCTCGCCGACGTCGGCGTGATCTTCTGCAGCATGTCGGAGGCGCTGCAGCACCATCCCGAACTGGTGCGCAAATACCTGGGCAGCGTGGTGCCGGTGTCCGACAATTTCTTCGCGGCGCTGAACTCGGCGGTC
>DATNCB010000600.1:0-13774 GCA_035571715.1 Ramlibacter sp. | reverse complement strand
ATGGTCGGTCGCGCCTGAGCCCGCGTCCTCGCGCAGCACCAGCCGGGCCCAGTCCAGTGCGCCGGTCAGCACCCAAGCAGATTGCACGCGCGCGCGCTCGGCCGCTTCAACTTCGGTGCTGCGCCATTGCTGCCATAGCGCCGACGCAGCAAAAGTGGCTACCAGTGCGACCGTCAACATGGCCGCCAGCAGTGCCGCACCGCGATGGAGGGATTTCATGTTTTGGCCCGGGCCAGCGTGGGCTTGACCCAATCGCGCGTGAGCTGGCCGCCGATGGCCGGGCCCGGCGGAAGGCTCAGCACCAGCCGCACGCCGTCGGGAATGAGGGCGGCGGTGGCGCCCGCAAGAATTGCGGCCGCAGGGCTCGAAGCGGCCGCGGCCGCAGCAATCGCGGCAGGGCCGCTGGCGATGGCCGCGCCTGTCGCATCGCTGGACAACGGATTGGTCCAGGCATCGCCGCGGAAGAAGAAGATTTGCCACTCCACGAGCGGCACGATCGCGACTTCGCGAGCTCGCTGCTCGTCACCCGGATTGCGCGACCAGCTGTCCGCCTGCTGCCAGGCCTGCTCCAGCTCGCCGCGCGTCGTGATCGGCGGCGACTGCCAGCGCAGCCAGGTGCCGGTGCCGTCAACCACCCGCTGCGTCCAGGCCACCACCAGCGCTCCGTCGGTGGCCGCCCCAGTACCCCGCCGTATCATGCGCAGCACGCGGCCATTCCAGTCCAGCGTCGTGGTCTGCGGCAGTTCCAGCAATGCATCGAGGTCAGCCGCCCATTGCGCCAATCCCACCTGCAGCGTCAGCATCTCGTCCGAGCGGGCCTCGGTCTGCACTTGCGCCCGGCTCATGCCGTCCAGGCCGCGCCAGCTCATGACCGCCAGCAGGGCCATGGCGACCAGGGCGACCAGCAGTTCCACCAGCGTGAAGCCGCTGCTGGCGCGACCGCGTTTCATCAAAACCTCCCCACGATGGTGGACAGCCGAAGCACCGGCACGTTGTCCTCAAACACCTGGGCATCCACGCGGCGAAAACTCGGATTGGGCGTGGGCAGCACGGATACCGTGACTCCGAACGTGCGGCCCGCCTGGTCGCAACTCACGCTGGAGTCTCCGATGCCGGGCATCTGCCTGGAAAGCCGCGCCTTGACCAGTTCGTTCTCGGCGCAGATGTGTGCCAACAGCACGCTCGACTGCCGCAGCGCATTGCTGGTCAGCGCGCTCGTCGCCTGCAGGCCGGCGCCCAGCGCAATGGCGACAATCGCAAGCGCCACCAGGACCTCGATCAGGGTGAAGCCCCGAATCGGGTTTCCCCCGGAATTCACTGCGCCTCCCCGCTAGTCACCGTGAACGGCCGCAGCCCGTCGGTGGCAATGCGCAGGCTGCGCCCTGGCAGCGCTGTCGACACCAGCTCAACCTCCTGCTTTCCGATGATCGGCTCCGGACCCAGCAGCAGCATGCCTGCGCCGCGTACTTGCGTCGTTTCGACCAGCCATTGTTGGGGCAAGGTATCGGGCGGCACTCCTTCAAAAGTGAAACCGGTGTCAGTCGGATGCCAGCGCACCGCGACGCCGCTGCTGCGCGATTGGGCCCGAGCCGATTCAAGCAGCGCCGCCAGCCGCTGCGCCTCCCGTTCGAGCTGGGCGGCCTGCGGATCGCGCAGCGCGAAGCTCACGCCGGCGGTAGCGATCGCGATGATCGCCACTACGATCAGCAGCTCCAGCAGTGTGAAGCCTGCGAGTCGGCTACTGCCAGCTGCCGATGTCCGCATTCTTGCCCTCTCCGCCGGGCTGGCCGTCGGCGCCGAAGGACATCACGTCGATTTCGCCCTTTACACCGGGGTTGAGGTACTGGTAGGGGCGGCCCCATGGATCGTTGGGCAGTTTCTCGATGTAGGGTTTCCAGTTGGGCGGGGTCGGGCCCGCGGTGGGCTTGCTCACCAGCGCCTGCAAACCCTGTTCACCGGTGGGAAAGCGCTGGTTGTCCAGCTTGTAGAGCTTGAGGGCCTGCATCAGGTTGTTCACGTCGGTCTTGGCGGCCGTCGCGCGAGCGTCCTCCGCGCGATCCAGGACGTTGGGCACGATCAGCGCGGCGAGCACACCGATGATGACCAGCACCACCATCAGCTCGATGAGGGTGAAGCCGGCCTGGATGGCCCGGCGCACAGGGAAATGGAAATTCTTCATGGGATTGGGGCGTCGATTCGCTTCAATGATAATCGCCGCATGGTGAGCAATTCGCAAAACAGGCTCCTCGTCGCCGGCATGACCTTTGTCCTTTGGGCATTGGTGGCGGCCGGTGCCGTGTATTGGGGCATGAAGCTCGCGGCGCGTCCAGGAGGGCCTGCCATAGCCCCATTGGCAACCCGGACCCCCGCTCCAGCAGATCCCGTCGCGGTGGCTCGTCTGTTGGGCGCCAGTCCGGCTGCCGCAGCCGCGCCGGTGGCCAGCTTGGCCAGCCGCTTTGCGCTTGTGGGTGTCGTGGCCAGCCGCTCGAAACAGGGGGCGGCACTGATTGCGGTGGACGGCAAACCGGCCAAACCATTCCGGGTTGGCGCCGCGGTGGATCCGGGCCTGCTCCTGCAGGCCGTCGACGGCCGGCGCGCGATATTGGCAGCCAGTGCCGACGGACCGCCGGTACTCACGCTGGACTTGCCGCTGCGCAAATAGCCCCAGCTACGTCTGCAGGAACAACCGGTAAACCGGGTTGCCCGTTTCCTCGACGTGGGGATAGCCCAGCGTGTCCAGGAACTCCTTGAAAGCCTTGTTGTCGACCGTGGGCACCTGCAGGCCGACCAGGATGCGGCCGTAATCGGCGCCCTGGTTGCGATAGTGGAACAGCGTGATGTTCCAGCCGGGCCGCATGTGCGAGAGAAACTTCATCAACGCACCGGGACGCTCCGGAAACACAAAGCGCAGCAGGCGCTCGTCGCGCGCCAGCGCCGAGCGGCCGCCCACCATGTGGCGGATATGTTCCTTGGCCAGCTCGTCATGCGTGAGGTCCAGCGCCTCGAAGCCGTGGCGGCTGAAATTGGTCGCGATCCTGGCCGACTCGCCTTTGCCGTGCGTGGTCAGCCCCACGAACACATGGGCGGTGGCGGCGTCGCTGATGCGGTAGTTGAACTCGGTGACATTGCGCGGACCGCCGGGCAGCGTGCCGATCAATTCGCAAAAGCGCCTGAAGCTGCCGCGCTCCTCGGGGATGGTCACCGCCAGCAGCGCTTCACGCTCCTCGCCGACTTCGGCCCGCTCGGCCACGAAGCGCAGGCGGTCGAAATTCATGTTGGCGCCGCACAGGATCGCCGCATAGGTTTCTCCGCGCGTCTTCCGGTCCGCGACGTATTGCTTGATCGCCGCCACGGCCAGCGCCCCGGCTGGCTCCACGATGCTGCGCGTGTCGACGAACACGTCCTTGATCGCGGCGCAAACGGCGTCCGTATCGACGGTCATGAACTCGTCGACCAGTTCGCGCGCCACGCGAAAAGTCTCTTCGCCCACCAGCTTCACGGCGGTGCCGTCGGAGAACAGGCCGACGTCCGCCAGGGTGACGCGCTTGTTGGCGGCGACCGACCGGCTCATCGCGTCGGAGTCGTTCATCTGCACCCCGATCACCTTGATCTCCGGTCGCACCGCCTTGATGTAGTTGGCCACGCCCGCAATCAGTCCGCCCCCGCCGATGGCCACGAAGACGGCATCCAGCGGGCCCTGGTGCTGCCGCAGGATTTCCATGGCAATCGTTCCCTGCCCCGCGATCACGTCCGGATCATCGAAGGGGTGGACGAAGGTCAGTCCCTGCTGCTTTTCCAGCTCGACCGCATGCAAGTAGGCGTCGGAGTAGCTTTCGCCGTACAGCACCACCTCGCCCCCCAGCGCTTTGACCGCTTCGGTCTTGACCTGCGGAGTGGTCGTCGGCATCACGATCACGGCGCGTGCTCCGAGCCGATGCGCCGACAGCGCGACACCTTGGGCGTGGTTGCCGGCCGACGCGCAGATGACGCCGCGCTGCAACTGCTCGGCCGTCAGGTGAGCCATCTTGTTGTAGGCGCCGCGCAGCTTGAAGCTGAAGACGGGCTGCTGGTCTTCGCGCTTGAGAAGCACCTTGTTGTGCAGCCGCCGGCTCAGGTTCTTGGCGGGCTCCAGCGCCGACTCCACAGCCACGTCATACACCCGCGCAGTGAGGATTTTCTTGAGGTAATCGGCGGGCTTGAGGTGCTTTGTCATAACCAAAGAATGATAAGCGCCACCTCGACGGGCAGCAGCGCGGGTCAATGATGCTGCGTGGACCGACCCAGAAAAAAGCCCCAGGACCTCGCGATCCGGGGCTAAATCCACCAAAGGAGAGGTGGAGGAGACAATCGGGGCACAACAAAATCGTTATGCTGCCAAGCCAGTATAGCCCGAGTCTTGTTGCGTTGCAGCAAGCTCATCTGTCTCAAGCTGAGACAACAAGCCGACTATTAGCGAAATTAATTCGGGGCAAGCGCCCAGATTGGACGATTCGATGGAATGCACGGTGAGCTGGACGGGTGCTACGGGGGCGCAGTCTGGCATGGGATTCCTGGCAGAGACGGGCAGCGGCCACGTGCTGGTCATGGATGGCATGCCAGATGCCGCGAAGCCGGAAAACGGCGGCCGAAACCTTGCGCCGCGGCCCATGGAAACGGTGCTGGCCGGCACCGGTGGCTGCACGGCTTATGACGTCGTACTGATCCTCAAGCGCGGTCGTCATGACGTGCGGGGATGCTCGGTCAAACTCACTTCTAAGCGTGCGCCGACCGACCCGAAAGTGTTTACCAGCATCCACATGCATTTCATCGTGACGGGCGACATACCGGCAACAGCCGTCGAACGCGCGATCGCGATGAGTCATGAGAAATACTGCTCGGCCACGATCATGCTCGGCAAGACCGCCGAGATCACGACAAGCTTCGAAGTGGTGCCCTGTCTCTAGCCAGTTGAGGACGGAGCTCTGTCCCGCAAGGTTTCAGATGTAGTGCGCCGTGGTCGTCATGACCCTGGCGGCGGCCCGCATCAGGGCTTTCGCGGGCAGTGGCAGCTCCGCCGCTCCGGCTCCGAGTGCCTGCGCGGCATGCGCGGCCTCGTCGTCCTTCATCTGCACGACGATGGCGCGGGAGGCGTGATCCGTGGCCGGCAAGCGGTCAAGATGGCTTTGCAGGTGCGCTTCGACTTGCCGTTCGGTTTCCACGACGAACCCCAGGCTGAGGCGGTCGCCGAACCGTCCGGCCAGCAGACCCAGACCGAATGCACCGGCGTACCAGAACGGATTGAGCAGCGATGGCCGATCTCCCAGTTCAGCCAGGCGGTCCGCAGTCCAGGCCAGATGGTCCGTTTCCTCCGACGCCGCCCGTTCGAAATGCGAGCGCAAGGCGGGGTCGCGCGTGGCCAAGGCCTGGGCCGTGTACAGCGCCTGCGCGCACACCTCCCCGACGTGATTGACGCGCATCAACGCTGCCGCTTGCTTGCGCTCGTCGGCTGCGAGCCGCGTTTCGTCAGCCGGCACGACGGGACACGCGCGGGTGGCTCGCTGCTTGGCGAAAAGGGTTGTGAGGGCGCTGTTCGCAGCCGCTAGCAATCGGTCCATGTCGCTTAGTTTAGTTGCTTGCCGATTGCTGCGCGGCAGCCTTGAGATTCGCCCGGAAACGCCACAGTTTTTTTGCTATCCGAAAGAAAAGAAGGGAGTGTTGCGCAGCTTCCACTGGGCCAATTGGGTGTGTTGTCCGGGTGCAACGAAACCGCCTTGGAAAGGCTAAATACTTTGCGAAAGAAAGGCTGCTCTGGTGCAATAACGACAACTTCCCAAAAGGAGGTTGGCCCGGGGATCCGGCGGGAGCGCAAAAGCGCCTGTATTTCGCGACCCCTTCGTACCGGAGCCCTATGTTTAACCTTGGAGAAACTTGCATGAAAAAAACCCTGATTGCTCTGGCCGTGCTGGCAACCGCCGGCGTGGCTTCTGCCCAATCTTCCGTCACGCTGTTCGGTATCGTTGACGCGACTTTGGCTTACGGCCACGGCAGCGTTTCCAACAAGACCCAGCTGACCAATTCCGGCTACAACAGCTCGCGTCTGGGCTTCCGCGGTACGGAAGACCTCGGCGGTGGCATGTCGGCCTCCTTCTGGCTGGAAGCCGGCCTGGTCAACGATGACGGCCAAGGCGCCGCCACCAACTCCAACAACCAGGCTACCGGTGCCGGCGCTGCCGTTGCGGGCCGCCAAGGTCTCACGTTCAATCGCCGCTCGACGGTGAGCTTGGCCGGCGGCTGGGGCGAACTGCGCCTGGGCCGTGACTACACCCCGCAATTCTGGAACCTGACCGTGTTCGATCCGTTCGGCACGAACGGCGTGGGCACGAGCCAGCTCCTGAATTCCATCATCACCGGCGTGACGGCTGTCCGTGCTTCCAACAGCATCGGCTACTTCCTGCCGGGTAACCTGGGCGGCTTCTACGGCCAAGCCCAGTACTACCTCGGCGAGAACAACAGCGGCCCGGCCACCGACAAAGACGGCAATGGCGCTGGCCTGCGCGTTGGCTATGCCAACGGCCCCTTCAACGTGGCGCTGGCTCTGAGCCGCACCAAGTACGCCGCGGGCGACGTCCAGCAGAACAACATCGCCGGCGAGTGGAACTTCGGCGTGGCCAGAGTTCAAGCTACGTACGTGTGGGACAAGAACGACGCCATCGTTGCCAAGGGCAGGGGTTACCTGCTTGGCGGCTTGGTGCCGGTTGGCGCTGGCGAAATCCGCGCTGCCTACTCGCGTTACAAGGTCGACACCCTTGGCGACCCGACCAGCAAGAAGCTGGCTCTGGGCTACGTTCACAACCTGTCCAAGCGCACGGCTCTGTACGTTACGGTCGCTCGCGTGACCAACAATGGCGGTGCAGCGCAGGCCCTGAACGGTGCCGTGACGGCCGTCAACGGCAATTCGACCGGTTACGACCTGGGCATTCGCCACAGCTTCTAAAAACCCTGGCTGGCCCCGTGCCGGCCTTGGCGAAGAAACTTGTAAAGCCGCCTTCGGGCGGCTTTTTTTTGCGTAGCGCTGTCAATACCTTCGAGGATCGTCCGGGTAACGGTCGCGACGGTCGGGAACGCCATCACCGTCACGGTCCCGGTCACTCGGCCGCGGCCGCTCATACGGATAGGCTGGCCGACTGTCGCGATAGCCGTACGGAATGAAGGTCCCGTCCCTGTCTCTGTAATAGGGGGGTGGCGCATACTGGGGTGTCATGCCCCCCAGGCTTCCGCCGCTATTGCCGTAGTACTCGGGTGTTCCGGGCACGGGCCCGTATTCGGGGCCACGGGCGCCTGTGCCGTCGCCTTGCGCAAATGCCGCGCCAGCGGCAAGGCTCGCGACGGCGGCAACTAATGAAACGATCAGCTTTCTCATGACTTCTCCTTCGCAGGAATCAAGTCCACCTCGGAGTATTGGACGCCGCCAACTTGTCTGGCGCGTGTCCGCAAGTCCCTAATACGTGTCAGAGGGTATCCCGTCCCGTTCGGCTCTTGCAGCCCTTGACTCTTGAGTATTGAACGGCAGGCTTGAAGGAAACCCCTGTGTCGGCGCGGGGCTCGCTCTGCTAGCATCGCCTCTCTTTCCAAGATGCTCGCCTTTGTTCTACGCCGCCTGCTCCAGGCTGTGATCGTCATGGTCGCGGTGGCTTTCATCGCGTTCATGCTGTTCCAGTACGTCGGCGATCCGGTCGTGTTCCTGCTCGGCCAGGATGCGAAGCCCGACCAGATACGCCAGCTGCGCACGGATCTCGGACTGGATCAGCCTTTCTTCGTCCAGTTCTGGCACTTCCTCGTCAACGCGGTACAAGGGGAGTTCGGTCTCAGTCTGCGCCACGGCGCCAAGGTTTCGCGTCTGATCGGCGAGCGCTTCCCCGCAACACTCGAGCTATCTTTGGTGGCCGCTGTGGCCGCCGTCCTGATCGGCATTCCCATGGGCGTGTATGCGGCACTGCGTCGCGGCAGTTTTCTGAGCCAGGTGTTCCTCACGATCTCGCTGCTGGGAGTGTCGCTGCCTACATTCCTCATAGGGATCTTGCTGATCCTGGTGTTCGCTGTGCTACTCGGCTGGTTTCCCAGCTTCGGCCGCGGCGATGTGGTACAGCTGGGCTGGTGGAGCACTGGGCTGCTGAGCGCGGGTGGCTGGAACCACATCGTGCTGCCGGCGGTAACGCTGGCCATTTTCCAGCTGACGCTGATCATGCGGCTGGTGCGTTCGGAGATGCTGGAAGTGCTGCGCACCGACTACATCAAGTTCGCCCGCGCGCGCGGCTTGCCCGATCGCGCCATACACTTCGGCCACGCATTGAAAAACACACTGGTGCCGGTCATGACCATCATCGGCTTGCAGGTGGGGACGCTGATCGCTTTCTCCATCATCACTGAAACCGTATTTCAGTGGCCGGGCATGGGGCTGCTGTTCATCCAGGCCGTCACATTCGCGGACATTCCCGTCATGGCCGCCTATCTTTGCCTGATCGCACTGATTTTTGTTGTGATCAATCTCGTGGTGGACCTGCTTTACTTCGCAGTCGATCCCCGATTGCGCGTGGGCAACGCAGGAGGACATTGATGCTCGCGCCCCGCATGAAGGTGAACGGCCGTGCGTTTGCCCACATCGCCCAGTTCCATCCCGAACTGACCGCGTTGCGGCGCGACCTGCACGCCCATCCGGAACTCGGTTTCGAGGAGGTCTATACCTCCGGCCGCGTCAAGGAAGCGCTCAAGCTATGCGGCGTGGACGAGATCCATACCGGCATCGGCAAGACCGGTGTGGTCGCGGTGATCAAGGGACAGCGCACGTCGAGCGCACGCATGGTGGGCGTGCGCGCCGACATGGACGCGCTAACCATGGTCGAGCAGAACGACTTCGCCTGGAAGTCCTCGAAGCACGGGATGATGCACGGCTGCGGCCATGACGGCCACACCGCCATGCTGGTCGGGGCGGCGCGCTACCTCGCCGAGACCCGCAATTTCGACGGAACGGCGGTGCTGGTATTCCAGCCCGGTGAAGAAGGATTCGCCGGCGCCGAGCAGATGATCGAGGACGGGTTGTTTCAGCGCTTCCCCGTCGACGCCATCTATGCCATGCACAACTGGCCGGCGATGAGGCCCGGCACGGTCGGCATCAATCCCGGACCGATGATGGCGGCGGCCGACAAGGTGACTATCGAGGTGACCGGCCGCGGCGGCCACGGCGCCCATGCGTATCTGGCGATCGATCCGGTCCTGGTGACGGCGCACATCATCACCGCTGTACAGAGCATCGTGTCGCGCAACGTACGGCCGATCGACGGCGCCGTGATCAGCTTGTGCGCAATGCACGCTGGAGATCCGGGAGCGATGAGCGTGATCCCCGACAAGGCCACGCTGGTCGGCACGGTAAGGACCTTCCGGCCCGAAGTTCAGGCACTCATCGAGCGGCGACTGGCCGAAGTGTGCAGTGCGATCGCGCTGGGCCTCGGCGCGACCGCCACCGTGCGCTACGATCGCATCTACCCGGCCACCATCAATTCGCCGGCCGAAGCCAACTTCGCGGCCGACGTGGCCGAAAGCCTGGTCGGAGCCGATCACGTGGTACGCGACATGGAGCCGAGCATGGGCGCCGAAGATTTTTCCTTCATGCTGCAGACCAAGCCGGGCGCCTACATGCGCATAGGCCAGGGGGGCGAGGGCAGTTGCTTCCTGCACAACGGACGCTACGACTTCAATGACGAGATCCTTCCGCTCGGTTCCGCGCTGCATGCCGGCCTGATCGAACAATCCATGCCGCTTTCCAACTGACTACTCACAACAACTTGAGGAACATTCGATGAAGATCATTCCCACCCTGCTTTCGATTGCGCTGTTTGCGGCCCTTGGTGCAACCAGCCTCGCGGCGGGTGCCGTTACTGTGAGGATCGCGAACCAGGGCGATGCGTTGTCGATGGATCCGCACTCGCTGAGCGAGTCGGTGCAGCTGACCGTGCTCGAAAATGTCTACGAACCACTGGTGTACCGCGGGCCGGACTACCAGCTGACGCCCGGTCTCGCCATCAGCTGGAAGCAGACGTCCCCGACGGTCTGGCATTTCGATTTGCGCAAGAACGTGCAATTCCACGATGGCACGCCGTTCACCGCCGACGACGTGATCTTCAGCTACGAACGAGCCAAGGGCGACGGCTCGGACATGAAGAGCTACGTCGGGCAGGTCAAGGAAATCAGGAAGATCAACGATTACTCGATCGACATGGTCACCACCACCCCGTTTCCCATCCTGCCCCAGCTCTTCTATCGCTGGTACATCATGAGCAAGAAGTGGTGCGAAACCAACCAGGCGGTCAAGCCGGTCGACCGGCGCAAGAACATCGAAAACTACGCTTCGTTTCGCGCCAACGGCACGGGTCCCTACCGGTTGCGCGAGCGCCAGCCGAATGTGCGGGCGACTTTCGTGCGGAACGGCAACTACTGGGGCAAGATTCCTGGCAACGTGGACGAAGTGATCTGGGAGGTGATCGCCAACGACGCCACGCGCGTAGCGGCAATTTTGTCCGGCGAAGTCGACGTGATGGAGCCGGTGCCGGTGCAGGACATCGATCGCATCAAGGCCGCGCCCAACCTCAAGGTCCTGCAGGGGCCCGAGTTGAGGGTGATCTTCCTGGGCATGGACCAGAAGCGCGACGAACTGCTGTTCTCCAGCGTCAAGGGCAAGAATCCGTTCAAGGACAAGCGGGTGCGGCAAGCCTTCTACCAGGCGATCGACATCGAGGGCATCAAGCGCACCGTGATGCGCGGTGCTGCGACACCGATCGCCGTGATGTTCCCGTCCCAGGTCAATGGCTTCGCGGCCGATCTCAACAAGCGGCTGCCATACGATCCCGAGGCATCAAAGAAGCTGCTGGCCGAGGCCGGCTACCCGCAAGGCTTCGAAGTGACCATGAACTGCCCGAACGACCGTTACGTGAACGACGGCCCGATCTGCCAGACGGTTGCTGCGAACCTCGCGCGCGTGGGCGTCAAGATCAAGCTGGAGATTGAAACCAAGGGCACGTACTTTCCCAAGATCCTGAGGCGCGATACCAGTTTCTACATGCTCGGCTGGACGTCCCCCACCGTTGACGCACACGGAGTGCTGTACCCGATCATGTCCACGCCGGGTGAAGGCGGTCGGGGCCAATTCAACCTGGGCGCATACAGCAACCCCAAGCTCGATGAACTCACCGACAAGATCGCTTCAGAAATCGACCAGAAGAAGCGAAACGAGATGATTCACGAGGCCGTCAAGATCCATCAGGACGACATTGGACATATTCCACTGCACCAACAGTCGCTGGCATGGGCCGTCAAGAAGAACATCGACATGGTCCAGTTGCCCGGCGATGAAATGGTGTGGAAGTACATCACGGTCAAAGCACAGCATTGATGATGGGATGGTTCGGCAGGGCCTGGCAAAGCGACGTAGGCTATAGCTTCCGAACCTCGCCGGTGGCCATCGCTGCCGCGGTGGTCGCGTTCGTCTGCGTTTTTTGCGCGGTATTCGCGAATCTGGTCGCGCCGCACCACCCGTTCGACCTCGCCACGCTAGAGCTGGGAGACGCCTTCCTGCCTCCGGCGTGGGTCCAGGGCGGAGCTGGCAAGTACCCGTTCGGTACGGATGACCAGGGCCGCGACATCCTTTCGGCGCTGATGTACGGCGCACGGATTTCGCTGCTGGTTGGCTTGGCTTCGGTGGTGGTGTCCATGCTCATCGGCGTGACGCTGGGGCTTTTCGCCGGATTTGCGGGCGGAAACATCGACGCATTCATCATGCGGGTGTGCGACGTGATGCTCTCGTTGCCCGCCATCCTTATCGCATTACTGATCGCAGGCGTTGGGCGGGCCCTCTTTCCCAATGCCAACGAGTCGCTGGCGTTCGGCGTGCTCATCATCGCGATCTCGCTGTCGGGATGGGTGCAGTACGCCCGAACGGTGCGCGGCTCGACGCTGGTGGAGCGCGGCAGGGAGTATGTACAGGCGGCACGCGTCACCGGCGTTGCGCCACTGCGGATCATGAGGCGGCACGTGCTGCCCAATATCTTGGGGCCGGTGATGGTGCTGGCGACGATCCAGGTCGCCACCGCGATCGTCACCGAAGCCACGCTGTCTTTCCTCGGCGTGGGCGCACCCCCGAATTCGCCGTCTCTGGGCACGCTGATCCAGGTCGGCAACAGATTCCTTTTCTCCGGGAACTGGTGGATCACGGTATTCCCGGGAATGATGTTGGTCCTGATCGCATTGAGTGTGAACTTGCTGGGCGATTGGCTGCGCGATGCGTTGAACCCGAGGCTGCGCTGATACGCTCATGTCGCTGCTGCAAGTCAACAACCTCATCGTCGAGTTCCCGAGCCGACATGGCACTTTGCGTGCGCTGGATGACATCTCCTTCGATATCGCACCCGGCGAGATCCTCGGCGTCGTCGGCGAGTCCGGCGCCGGCAAGTCGCTGACCGGCGCTTCCATCATCGGTCTGCTCGAGCCGCCCGGGCGGGTGGTGTCGGGCCAGATCCTGCTGGAAGGCCGCCGCATCGACAACCTGCCGCCGGAGCAAATGCGCCTCATCCGCGGCCGCAAGATCGGCGCGATTTTCCAGGATCCGCTCACCTCCCTGAATCCGCTTTACACCGTGGGCCGACAACTGATTGAAACCATCCAGACGCACCTGCCGGTCGACGGCAGGGAAGCACGAAGGCGGGCGGTCGGTTTGCTCGAAGACACCGGGATCCCGGCTGCGGCCGAGCGCATCGACCACTACCCGCATCAGTTTTCCGGCGGCATGCGCCAGCGCGTCGTGATCGCGCTGGCGCTCGCCGCCGAGCCCAAGCTGATCGTGGCCGACGAACCGACCACGGCGTTGGACGTGTCGATCCAGGCGCAGATCATCCAGTTGCTCAAGCGCGTATGCAAGGATCGCGGCGCCGCCGTCATGCTGATCACGCACGACATGGGCGTGATCGCCGAAACTTGCGACCGCGTGGCTGTGATGTACGCCGGGCGCATCGCCGAGATCGGGCCGGTGCACGAGGTCATCAACCAGCCGGCCCACCCCTACTCGATGGGGCTGATGGCAGCCATTCCCGATATCACGAGCGAGCGCGAGCGCCTGAACCAGATCGACGGCACCATGCCGCGGCTGGATGCGATTCCACCAGGGTGCGCCTACAACCCGCGCTGCCCCCGCGTCTTCGACCGCTGCATGGTGCAGCGGCCTGACCTGCTCGACGCTGGCGCGACCCGCGCCGCCTGCTGGCTGCACGATGCGCATGCGGCGGCGCAAGTCGCATGAATGAATTGACAAGAGATGCAACCATGAACGCGCCACTGGTTCAGGCGCACGACCTGGCCAAGACGTTTGACGTGTCCGTCCCTTGGCTCAACCGTGTCATCGAGCGCCGGCCACGGCAGTTGCTGCGTGCCGTGGACGGCGTGAGCTTCGAGATCGGCAAGGGCCGGACTCTGGCCCTGGTGGGCGAATCCGGTTGCGGCAAGAGCACCGTCGCGCGGTTGCTGGTGGGACTGTACGAACCCACTCGCGGCGGCCTCACCTTCGACGGCCAGGACGCCCACGCGGCGTTCAAGACACCGCAGGGGCGCCAGCTGCGCCGGCGCATCCAGATGATCTTCCAGGATCCGTACGCCAGCTTGAACCCGCGCTGGACGGTCGAAGACATAGTGGGCGAGCCGCTGAAGGAACACGGCATCATCACCGACGAGGCGCAGCTCGAGGCCCGCGTCGGCG
>DATNCB010000599.1:0-3908 GCA_035571715.1 Ramlibacter sp. | reverse complement strand
GCTGGACCCATCGAGCCCTGACGCGTCACCGCTGGCCAGGCGCGGCGCGATGTCCAGCGCGAGGACTTTGCCCAGTTCCACGCCCCATTGATCGAAGCTGTTGATGCCCCACAGCGAGCCGCTGACGAAGACGCGATGCTCATGCAAGGCAAGCAATGCGCCCAGGCTGGCCGGATCGAGGCGTTCGAGCAGGAAGAAAGTGCTGGGGCGGTTGCCCGGAAAATCGCGGTGACCGCCGGCGTCCGGCTTGCCCTGCATCAGCGCCTGGCCTTGCGCCAAGGCATTGGCCAGCAGCAATTCATGGTGGCCGGCAAGCGCGTGGTCCGGTGTCTTCACGGCGATGAACTCCACCGGAATCACGTCCGTGCCTTGGTGCAGCATCTGGAAATACGCATGCTGGCCATTGGTACCGGGCTCGCCCCACAACACGGGCGCCGAAGCCTGCGATAACGGTTGGCCTTCCATATCGACGCGCTTGCCGTTGCTCTCCATTTCCAGCTGTTGCAGATACGCCGGCAACCGGCGCAGCGCGCTGTGATATGGGGCGATGCTACGGCTGGCAAAGCCGTGGAAATTGCGGTTCCACACATCGAGCAGCCCGAGACGTACCGGCAGGTTGCGCTCCAGCGGCTGTGTGGCAAAGTGCCGGTCCATCTCGTGCGCACCGGCAAGCAATGCGCGAAAACCGGCTGCTCCGATGGCGATGGCCACTGGCAGGCCGATCGCCGACCAGAGCGAATACCGCCCGCCCACCCAGTCCCAGAAGCCGAAGGTGCTGGTGATGCCGAACTCGCGAGCGGCCGGGACATTGGTCGTCAGCGCCGCGAAATGGCGTGCGATCTCGCGGCCGCCCCGGCCTTCGAACCAGGCGCGCGCCGATCGTGCGTTGGTCATGGTCTCGATGGTGGTAAAGGTCTTGGATGCCACCAGGAACAACGTGCTTTCCGGCCGCACCAGGTCCAGCACCGCGGCGAGTTCATGGCCGTCGATGTTGGACACGAAATGAAAACGCTTGCCCGGCAGCACAAAACTCTCCAGCGCAGCGACCGCCATCTGCGGCCCCAGGTCGGAGCCGCCGATGCCGATGTTCACCACGTCAGTGATCGCATGGTCGTGTCGCACCTGGTCGGCAAAAGCCAGCATCGCGTCCAGCGTGGCGTGCACCTGCGCCGCATCCCGATCGGTGCTCACGCCGACCGGTTCTCGCAGCAGCCAGTGCTTGACGGCACGCTGCTCGGTGACATTGATCGCATTGCCCGCGAACATGGCGTCGCGGTGGTACTCGAGCCCGCACTCGCGCGCCAGCTCCAGCAACAGCGCCTGCGCCTGCGTGTCGACGAGGTTCTTCGACAGGTCGGCGAACACGTGCGGCGCCTCCTGGCTGAACGTCTCGAAGCGGCCCGCATCGCGCTGGAATACTTCGCGCAGGTCCAGCTTGCGGCCGACATGATCGAAGTGCTCCTGGAGTGCCGCCCAGGCTGCCGTCCGATCGCAGCGCGGCCGTGCGGCGCCGGCGCCCATCAGTCAGCTTTCCTCAGAAGTTGATTCATCGTCGCATTATCAGGCGGCGCGCGGTCGCTGGGCGATGGCAATCTGGGCTGCGGCAATTGCGCCTTTCAAACCAAGTTACAGTAGCCGATCGTTTTCCTGCTGCACCCATGAGCTTCGATCTTGTCCTGTTCGGCGGCACCGGCGACCTCGCCTGGCGCAAGCTGATGCCCGCCTTGTTCCAGGCCTTCCGCCACGGCAGCCTGCCCGAGGGCGGCCGCATCATAGGCGCGGCACGCGACGACCTGAACGACGAGCAGTACCGCTCGCTCATCCGCTCACGCTTCGAGCAGGTCGAGCTCGAAAAGCAGCCCGGTCCTGCGGAGTTCGACCAATTTGCGGCCCTGCTGCACTTCCTGCCACTCGACCTGTCCCGAGCCGAGGACTACCAGCGGCTGGCTGCCACCTTGCGCGAGCGGCAGGCCGGCACGGTGGTGATGTACCTGGCCACGGCGCCGTCCCTCTTCACGGTCGTTTGCGAGCAGCTTGCCGCGGCCGGGCTGAACACCCCCAACACGCGCCTGGTGCTGGAGAAGCCGCTGGGGCATGACGTGGCTTCGAATCGCGCCATCAACGCCGCAGTGCGCCGCGTGCTCAGCGAGAACCAGATATTTCGCATCGATCATTACCTGGGCAAGCCGTCGGTGCAGAACCTGTTCGCGCTGCGCTTCGGCAACTCGCTGTTCGAGCCGCTGTGGCGGCGCGAGACCATCGCCAACATCCAGATCACGATGGCCGAGGACCTGGGCGTGGAAAAGCGCGGCGCCTTCTACGACAGCACCGGAGCCCTGCGCGATATGGTGCAGAACCACGCGCTCCAGCTGCTGTGCGCGCTGGCCATGGAGCCGCCGATCAACGCCCATGCCGACGCCATTCGCGACGAAAAGCTCAAGGTGCTGCGTTCGCTCAAACCCTGGACGGCCCAGGCCCTCGATCACGACGTTGTGCGCGGCCAATACATGGCCGGCAAGGCCGCCGGTGACCTGGTGCCGGGCTATCGCGACGAGCCGGGCGTGGACCCCCAAAGCACCACCGAAACTTTCGTCGCGCTACGCGCCGAGATCGCCAACTGGCGCTGGGCCGGCGTGCCCTTCTACATTCGCACGGGCAAGCGGCTGGCGGCGCCCGATGCCCGCATCGTCGTCAATTTCCGGCCGGCACCGCACGCGATCTACCGGTCGCCCAGTGGGGCGGCCAATCGCCTGGTGATCCAACTGCAGCCCAAGGATGGGCTGGAGCTGCACCTGCTGGCACAGGGGCAGGAGAACCGCCAGCGTTCGGCAAGCGCGCCCCCGTCCCTCACGCCCGTTCACCTGGATCTGGATTTCGACAAGCGCTTTGGCTCCGAACGCGTAGGCGCGTATGAGCGCCTGCTGCTCGATGTGATCGACGGCAGGCTCAACCTGTTCGTGCGCAGTGACGAACAGGAAGAGGCCTGGCGTTGGGTCGAACCCATCATGGAATTCTGGCAAGGCGACGCGTCCGGTCCGCGGCCTTATGCCGCAGGCACCTGGGGGCCGAGCGCGGCCAGCGCGATGATCGCGCGGGACGCCCATTGCTGGAATGAAGAATGCTGACGGCTAGATCCGGCCCTCTTCCACCGCGTGACAGGCGATCTTCACGCCCTGGATATCCAGAAGCTGCGGCCGCTCGGCCTTGCAACGCGGGTTCGCGTGCGGACAGCGGGGATGAAAGGCACAGCCGGTCGGCGGGTTGAGCGGATTGGGCACCTCGCCCTGGACCGGCGTGCGTGAGCGCCCGGTATCGTGCAGCTTCGGGATCGCGTCGAGCAGCATCCGCGTGTACGGATGGCGCGGCGTGGCAAAAAGCTGTTGCTTGTCAGCGAGCTCCACCAGCCGACCCAGGTACATCACACCGACCTGGTCGCTCACATGCCGCACTACCGCCAGGTTGTGCGAGATGAACAGATAGGTCAGGCCGCGCTGGCGCTGCAGGTCCTTCATGATGTTGAGCACCTGCGCCTGCACGCTCACGTCGAGCGCCGAAGTCGGCTCGTCGCATACCAGGAACTCCGGCTCGGTGGCCAGGGCACGGGCGATCGAAATGCGCTGGCGCTGACCGCCCGAAAACTGGTGCGGGTACTTCACCATGTCCAACGGCGACAGCCCCACCGACTTGAGCAGCTCGCCGACCCGCGCCTGGAGTTGCGCCTCGTCGGTCATGATGCCGTGCTCCTTCAGCGGCTCGCCCACGATGTCTGCCACCGTCCAGCGCGGGTTCAAGCTGGCGTATGGATCCTGGAAGATCATCTGAATGCGCCGGCGCAGCTGGCGCCCCTGCGCCGTCTTGAACGCCGCGTGGGCGTCCTGGCCGTCGAAGGTGAGGCCGCCGCGAGTGGG
>DATNCB010000598.1:0-4850 GCA_035571715.1 Ramlibacter sp. | reverse complement strand
CAAGCGGATCGGCATCGCGTACCAGAACAACGCCTTCGGCAAGGAGGTCTACGACGCGGCCCGCGCTGCCATGGAGAAGTACAAACTGGGCGGCGGCGCCGTGGCCACCGTGGAGAACTCCGGCGACGACGCCGCGGCGGCGGCGGCCAAGATCATCGAAGGCAATCCTGAAGCGGTACTGGTCGGGCTGGCCGGAAAGCCCACGGTGGACTTCGTCAAGGCGATGCGCAAGCTGCGCCGTGGCATGCCGCTTTATGCGCTGTCGGTGATGGGCTCGGCCGCAACCTTGCGCGACCTGGGCGATGACGGCGTGGGCATCGCCGTGTCGCAGGTCGTGCCCTTGCCGACCGGCGTCACGGTGCCGATCGTGCGCCAGTTCCAGCAGGCCTGGAAAGTTGCCGGCACGCCGCTGGACGCTTCGCACTTGGCGCTGGAAGGCTACATCAACGCCCGCGTTTTCCTGGAGGCCTTGAGCCGGGCCGGCCGCAATCCTTCGCGCGAACGGTTCATCGAATCGCTCTGGAGCATCAAGCGGCACGACCTGGGGGGCTTCGAAGTGAACTTCAGCCAGCCGGGCAGCAACGCGTCGAAATTCGTGGAGATGACCATGGTCGCGCGCAACGGGCGCTTCATCCGGTAGGCGTGTCCGGGAAGTCTCTAGCGGCGCGGCTTCAGGCCGACTCTTCCTGGCGCCTGCGCAGCAGCAGATCGTCCACCACGGCGCTGAGTTTGCGCAGGTCCACCGGCTTGGTCATGTGGGTGTCGAAGCCGGCCGCGATCGCCGCGCGCTCGTCCGATTCCTGGCCCCAGCCGGTGGCCGCGATCAGCACCATGTGCTTGCCCCATTCGGACTGGCGGATCTGCCGCGCAACCTCGTGGCCGTTCAGGTCGGGCATGCCGATGTCGATGATCCCGACCTCGGGCTGGCGGTGCTGTGCCTCCCGCACCGCGTCGTTGCCGCCCTTGACGACGATGGTCTCGAAGCCGGCTATCTCCAGCAGCTGCGCAATGCCCCAACCGGCATCCACGTTGTCGTCGGCGATGAGGATCAAGCCGCGCCGGCCGGGTTGCGTCGCCACAGGCGGGGGCAAAGCGCTCGGCGCCGGCGCCGCGCCGCTCGGCCGTGCGGCGGCGCGCGCCGCCGGCAGGTACACCCGAAACTCGCTGCCCTTGCCCAGGCCGGCCGAGAACGCCTCGATCCGGCCGTCATGCAGTTCCACGATGCTTTTCACCAGCGCCAGACCGATGCCCAGGCCGCCGTAGCTGTGGTTCGCCACCGACCGGGCCTGCGTGAACATCTCGAACATGCGTTCGATCTGCGCCGGCTCGATGCCCACACCGTTATCGCTGACGCTGACCACCACCTGCGTGCCCTCCAGGTGCGCCTTGAGGGTGATCTTTCCGCCCACCGGGGTGTACTTGGCGGCGTTGGTCAGCAAGTTCGACAGCACCTGACCTAGGCGTAGCGGGTCCGCGTCGAGTTCGATCTCATAGCCCGGCAAGTCGACCTCGAGCTCGTGCCGAACCGCTTCCAGCAGCGGCCGGGTCGATTCCAGCGCCGCCTGCACGGCATCGGACAGCATCACCTGTTCGCGCTGCAATTCGAGCCGGCCCAGCTTCAGCCGCGAGACATCCAGCAGGTCATCCAGCAGCTTCTTCATGGCGCCGGCCTGCCGCTTGACCACCTGCGCCGCTGCATCGCGATCGCTGGCCGGCACGCCATGCGTCAGCAGCAGCGCCCCGGCACTGTCGATCGAGGCCAGCGGGTTGCGCAATTCGTGAGAAAGCACCGCGAGGAAGCGGTCCTTGGCGGCATCGGCCGCCTGCAATTCCCTTCGCGCCGCCTCGGTTTCCTCGAGTGCGCGCAGCAGATCGACCCGGCTGCGTTCCAGGGCCTGCTGGGACTCACGAACGGCCGTCTGGTCCCGCAGGATCTTCACGAACCCGGCCGCGCGGCCCTGTGCGTCGCGCATCAGCATCATCGCGCCGCCGGCCCAGAAGCGGCTGCCGTCCTTGCGCTGATGGGCCCGGTCGTCGCTGGCCCGGCCGTCGGCCAGCGCCGCCTTCATTTCCTGCTCGGGGACGTCGGCGGCGCGGTCTTCGTCGGTGAAGATCATGTCCACGCTCTGGCCCATCACCTCGGCCTCGGCATAACCGAGCAGCCGCTCCGCGCCGCTGTTCCAGATGGTGACCCTCCCCTTCAGGTCGGTCGAGAAGATCGCGTACTCGGTCGCGTTTTCCACGACCATGCGCAAGCGCTCCTGGCTGGTGCGAAGCGACTCTTCGGCCTTCTTGCGCACCGTGATGTCGATCAATGAAACCACCACCCCCCCGATGTGGTCGTCCATGGTCCGGTAGGGCAGCAGCCGCGACAGGAACCATTTGCCGTCGGGCAGGCCCACCTCGCGCTCGATCGGGGCCAGACGCTCCAGCACTTTTCGCGCATCGTTGCCCAGCTGCGGGTAGTCCAGCCGCGTTGCCAGGTCGGCCAGCGGCCGGCCGAGGTCGGTCGCGATCAGGTTGAACAGCGCGACGGCCGCCGGGGTATACCGCGTGATGCGCAGCTCCCGGTCGAGAAAGACCGTCGCGATCGCCGTAGCATCCATCAGGTTGTGGATGTCGCTGTTGGAGCGGCTTAATTCATCGACCTTGGTTTTGAGCTCCTGATTGACAGTGGTCAGTTCCTCGTTGATGGATTGCAGCTCCTCGCGGCCGGTCTCCAGCTCCTCGGTGGCGGAACGCATCTCCTCGTTCATCGCCTGCAGCTCTTCGTTACTGGCCTTGAGTTCCTCGGTCGATGCCTCGTACTCCTCCACCGTGTCTCGCAGGTGCGTCTTCAGCCGCTCCAGTTCGAGCTCCAGGTGGCGCGCCACTGGCTGGGCCTCGGTCGCCTGGACTGAGTCCGGCTGGGCAGTTGCTCCCACCGCCCGGTCGCTGAACGTCACCAGGAACAGCTCGGCGCCCGGATCGGCGACAGGTGATACCCGGATCGTGATCGCGCGGCTTTCGCCGCCCAGTTCGGTCGGGCTGACCAGCACCTCGGCGCTGGACTGCGTCTGCCCTGCCTGATACAGCGCCGCGCGCAATTCGATCCGCAGGCTCGGGTGCACGGCGCGCAACAGGCTTTTGCTCGGCTCGCCCCCGCTGAAGTGCAGGAACCGGCCGGCACTGGCCGACATGTGGACGATGTCGTGTTCGGAATCGACCAGTACCGACGGCGGTGCCAGCGATTCGAGCAGCCTGAAGTGCAGCTCGCCCCAAGAGGTGCCGCGTCCCTGCAGCGGCTTGCCGGTGCGTCCGGCCACTGCCACCTGCCGATACGCCCCGGTAGTGAGTGCCGCAATACCGAGCGGCTGCTGCGCCTCCAGCACCCGCGCGATTGTCCCCGGACCGACCGGAATCGGCAGCCCGACACGCGAGCTTGGGCACTGCACGAAGATGCGGTGTTTCTTGTCCGTCACCGAGAACAGCTCGCCGGCGTCCTCCACCGATTCGGACGAACCGAGGAACAGCTTGCCGTGCGGCAGCAGCGCAAAGTGAAATATCTCGAGCACCCGCTGCTGGGCGTCGCGGTTCAGGTAGATCAGCAGATTGCGGCACGAGATCAGGTCCAGCCGGGAAAACGGCGAGTCCTTCAGCAGGTCGTGCTGCGCGAACAGCACCATCTCGCGTATGTCGCGGCGCACCTTGTAGCCGTGCGCTTGCTTGACGAAGTAGCGGCGCAGCAAGTCCTCGGACACATCGGATTCGATCGTGCCGGGGTAGCTGCCTTCGCGAGCCACCCTGATCGCCTGCTCGTCCAGGTCGGTGGCGAACAGCTGGATCAGCGGCGATGCTTCGAGTTCGCGCGCCTTTTCCGAGAGCAGGATAGCCAGCGAATACGCCTCCTCGCCAGTGGCGCAAGCGGGCACCCAGACCCGCAAGGTGTCGTTCGGCCCCTTGTCCTTGAACAGCTCGCCCAGCTGCGCATCCAGCGCCCGGAAGCAGTGCGCGTCGCGGAAGAAATTGGTGACGCTGATCAGCAGGTCCTGCAGCAGCGCGCCCGCTTCGCCCGGCCGGGTCCGCAGCGATGACAGGTAACCGGGCAGGTCCTGCACGCCGTTGACCTGCATGCGCCGGGCGATGCGGCGCACCACGGTCGCGCGCTTGTAGCAGGCGAAATCGCGCCCTGTCCGGCTGCGCAGGAAGCCAAGGACTTCGCGCAGCGCCGCTTCGTCGCCGGCGGCCGGAGTCGCTGCGGCATGTGCCTGCGGCGATGGCTCCTCCGGCGGCAGCTTGAGCATTTTTTCCAGCTCGAAGTAGCGCGCCAACTGCGGCCCCATCTCGGCCACCGGCAGCACCCAGTCGACCATGCCGGTGGCGATGGCCGCGTGCGGCATGCCCAGGTGTTCGGCCTCCTGCGGATCCTGCGCCACCGTCAGGCCGCCGCGCTCCTTGATGCGCTTGATCCCGATGGCGCCGTCGCTGTCGGCGCCCGACAGGACGACTCCGGCGGCGTGGGGCCCGTGCGTGTCTGCCAGCGTGCGAAAGAAATAGTCGACCGCCATAGAGCGGCGGCCCCTGGGGGTCGGGCGCTCGTCCACCAGGATCAGGGAAGCGTCCAGCGTCTTGATCAGCTTGCCGGGCGGTATGACGTAAACGCGGTTGGCTTCAACCTTGACTTTCTCGTTGACCTGGCTAACCGGCATCGTGGTGCAGCGTTGCAGTATTTCTGCCAGCGTGCTTTGGTGCTCGGGCGAAAGATGAATGATGACCACGAAAGCCTGGCCCGAGTCCGGCGGCATGGCGTGGAAAAAGGCCTGCAGGGCGGCGATGGAGCCAGCTGAACCCCCTAGCCCTACGAGCGGCGT
>DATNCB010000597.1:0-1769 GCA_035571715.1 Ramlibacter sp. | reverse complement strand
TGATCCTGAACGCGGCCGGTACGCAGCAGGCAATCGACGTGTCGTCCGCGGATTTCCCGCTCAGCCCGGTAACGAGAGTTGCCACGCTCGATGCGACCCGCGCCGGCGCGCCGGTGAAGGTCGGCTATCTGTCTTACACCCAGTTTGTCAGCTATAGCGGCACCGACTTGAAGCAGGCATTTGACGGGTTTGCCGCGGACGGCATCAGTGAGCTGATCCTGGACCTGCGCTACAACGGCGGGGGCAGCGTCGCGGTCGCGCGCGACCTGGCCAGCTTGGTGAGCCCGGGCTCCGCCGGCCAGTTGTTCGCCTTTCTGCGGTTCAACGACAAGCACCCCGCCAACACACTGGAGGTGCGCTTCAACGGCGCCGATCTACCGGTGACGCCGCCGGCACCGGGCGGCCTCGCCCGCGTGTTCGTCATCACATCCGGAGCCACCGCGTCGGCCAGCGAACTGGTGATCAACGGGCTGCGGCCCTTCGTCAAGACGGTGCTCGTGGGCGAGACCACCTACGGCAAGCCGTTCGGATTCGTGCCACGCGACTATTGCGGCATCACTTACAACGCCGTGCAGTTCGAAGCGCTCAATGCACTCGGCGTGGGGAACTACACCACCGGTTTCACGCCCGATTGCGCTGTGCCCGACGACTTCGACCGCCCGCTGGGTGATCCGGCGGAGGGGCGCCTGCGCACTGCCCTGGACTACATCGCGACTGGCAGCTGCCCGGCCGCCAGCGCACAGCGACAGGCGCCCGCGCAAGCGGGTCCGCCGGCGCAAGCTGTCGGCGAAACCGGGCCGAACGGGATGTTCGTGGATTAGGGCTACATCAGCAGGTGCTCGCCCGCGTTGTCCCCGCCGAGGATGACGTAATTGACCTTGCGAATGTCCATCAGCTTCTTGCCGCCGGCGTAGCTGATCGAACTCTGGATGTCCTCTTCCATCTCGCGTAGCGTGTCGGCGAGCCGGCCCTTGACCGGCTCGAGGATGCGGCTGCCCTCGACATGCTTGTACTCGCCCTTGTTGAAGTCGGACGCGCTGCCGAAGTATTCCTTGTAGAGCTTGCCATCCACGTCGACGGTCTGTCCTGGGGACTCCTCGTGGCCCGCCAGTAGCGAACCGATCATCACCATCGTCGCGCCGAAGCGAATACTCTTGGCGATGTCGCCATGCTCGCGGATGCCGCCGTCGGCGATGATCGGTTTGGTCGCCACGCGCGCGCACCACTTCAGCGCCGACAGCTGCCAGCCGCCGGTTCCGAAGCCGGTCTTCATCCGTGTGATGCAGACCTTGCCGGGGCCCACGCCCACCTTGGTCGCGTCGGCGCCCCAGTTCTCCAGGTCGATGATCGCCTCCGGAGTGGCGACATTGCCTGCGATGACGAATGAGGCGGGCAGCTTCTCCTTCAGGTGCGCGATCATGCTCTTCACCGTGTCGGAGTGGCCGTGCGCGATGTCGATCGTGACGTACTCGGGCGCCAGGCCAGCGGCCGCCAGCTGGTCCACCAGATGGTAGTCGGGCTTCTTGACGCCGACGGAGATCGAGGCATAGATGCCCTGGTCTTTCATCTTGCGCACGAACAGCAGGTTGTCCAGGTCGAACCGGTGCATCACGTAGAAGTAGCCGTTTTGCGCCAGCCAGAGGCAGATCTTTTCGTCCACCACCGTCTTCATGTTGGCCGGCACGACCGGGATGCGGAAGGTGCGGCCGCCCAGCTCCACGCCGGCGTCGCATTCGCTGCGGCTTTCCACGCGGCATTTGCGCGGCAGC
>DATNCB010000596.1:0-1912 GCA_035571715.1 Ramlibacter sp. | reverse complement strand
GCGCGAGCAGCAAGGGGCTGCGCTGCGAGCAATGGCCGCAGGACCTGACCCGCGCAGAAACCGCAGCCACGAAGCTGGAAGCCTGGCTGGCGGGACACGATGCGAGTGCGTTCGCTTCGGTGACCTTGATCAACAACGCCGGCCTGCTGCCGCGCGTCGCGCCGCTGGCAGCGGTGCCCGCCTCCGATCTGGCCGATGCGTTGCGCGTCGACCTGGAGGCGCCAATGCTCTTGACCTCGGCCTTTCTGCGGGCGACGCAGAACTGGAAGGCGCAGCGCAAGGTGCTCAGCATCTCGTCGGGCCTGGGCCGCCGCGCCATGGCTTCGCAGGCTGCGTACTGCGCGGCGAAAGCCGGCATGGACCACTTCACGCGCTGCGTGGCGCTGGAAGAAGCGGACAAGCCCAATGGCGCGAAAGTCTGCTCGCTCGCGCCGGGCGTGATCGACACGGACATGCAGATCCAGCTGCGCAGCGCCGATGCCAGACAGTTCCCCGACATCGGAAACTTCATCGGCATGAAGGAAAAAGGCGTGCTCAGCACGCCCTCCGATGCGGCCGCGCGGGTGCTGGCCGTCCTGTCGCGCCCTGATTTCGGCAGCAAGCCGGTGGCGGACGTTCGCGATTGAAATGACTGTCATGCCGGACTCGATCCGGCATCCATGCCTTAAGGCTCGATCTTGATGCCGTTGCCGAACGCCACGCGGCCCTTGAGCATTTCCGCCTCGGGCTTCGGGTCGGGGTAGTACCAGATCGCGTCCGCCTTCAGCTCGCCATTCACCAGCAGCGAGTAATAGCTCGCCGTGCCCTTCCAGGGACTGCTGGTGTGATGATTGCTGAACGTGACGTACTCGCGATTGAGCGAGTCCGCCGGAAAGTAGTGGTTGCCGTCCACAACCACCGTATCGTCGGTTTGCGCGATCAGTGTGCCGTTCCAAGTCGCTTTCATGAAATCTCCAATTGGCTTGCGGCACCAAGCTGCAGTTCAGCTCGGTGCGTGCAGCCAATGTACGCTGAAAAGCCGGTCCTCATCCGTCCACACCGGTCCGGGACGGAAACCCGCCCGCTGCGCCAAGGCACGCAAGCCGTCCACGGTGAACTTGTACGAGTTCTCGGTGTGCAGCGTCTCGCCCTCGTCGAACTCGTGCCACTTGCCGTCCAGCGCGACCTGCTGGCGGCGCCGGCTGACCAGATGCATCTCGATGCGCTGCTCGGGCGCGTTGTAGAACGCGCTGTGGGCAAACTGGTCCAGCGCGAAGCGAGTACCAAGCTCGCGATTGGCGCGTGCCAGCAGGTTGAGGTTGAACGCCGCCGTCACGCCCTGCGAGTCGTTGTAAGCCGCATGCAGCAGCGCCGGGTCCTTGATCAGGTCGGCGCCGAGCAAGAGCGCGCCGCCGCGCAGCACCTGCCCCGCGATCTGCAGGAAACGCAGCGCCTCCTGCGGGGTGAAGTTGCCGATCGTCGAACCGGGGAAAAATCCGACGCGCTGTCCCGCGCCCGGCAAGCGCGCTGGCAGCAACAGCCGCTGGGTGTAATCGGCCTCCAGCGGCTGCACGTCCAGACCGGGATAGTCCTGCTGCAGCCCGGCTGCGGACTGCGCCAGATGTTCGCCCGAGATGTCGATCGGAAGGTACCGCGCCGGCCGGTCCATCGCACCCAGCAGCAGCCGGATCTTGCGCAGCGAGCCCGCGCCGAACTCGACGATCTCGGCCCGCGCTCCCATGTACGCCCCGATCTCGCGCGCGTTGGCGGTGAGGATGCGCAGCTCGGTGCGCGTGGGGTAGTACTCGGGCAGCTCGCAAATACGGTCGAACAGTTGCGAACCCTGTGCGTCGTAAAAATATTTGGGAGAGACACTGCGCGGCCGCGATTCCAATGCCCGCAACATGTCATGCGCAAAAGCGCTGTCCAGCGC
>DATNCB010000595.1:0-2341 GCA_035571715.1 Ramlibacter sp. | reverse complement strand
TCCAGCCCGTCGAACATGCTCGCCGTCTCGCAGGACTTGCCGATCAAGGTCTTCGCGGTCGGCTTGCAGCAGCATCCCTACACCTTCTTCTCGCTGAAGAAGAACCCGATCCGCACACCGCAGGACATGGTGGGCAAGAAGATCGGCATCCAGTCGACCGGCATGGTGTTGCTTCGCGCGCTGCTGGCCAAGAACAAGATCCCCGAGAAAGACGTCAACATCATCCCGATCGGCAACGACATGACACCGGTGCTCACCGGCCAGGTCGATGCGGTCACGGGATGGCAGACCAACACCTCGGCGCTCAAGCCCCTGGGGGCCGACCGCGTCGACCTGCGGCTGTGGGACACCGGCGTGCGCCTGTATGCGCTGCCCTACTACGCGACGACCCAGACGCTGTCGACCAAACCCGAGGTGCTGCAGCGCTTCCTGCGCGCGACCACGCGCGGTTGGGCCTATGCGAACAAGAACCGCGACGCGGCGATCGACCTGCTCATCAAGGAGTACCCGAACCTGGTGCCGGGCGACGAGCGCGTCGCGCTCAATGTGCAATTGGAGTACGCCTTCAACCCGCAGACCCAGGCCAATGGCTGGGGCACGATGGACCGCGCCGTATGGCAGGACCAGATCACGCAGTACGCCGAGCTGGGACAGTTCACCAAGCGCGTGCCCAAGGTGGATGAGGTGATGACGATGGACATCCTCAACGCCACCCGCGACTACCGCCTCAAGGCATTCGCCGCAACCTGACAGGAAAGCCCATGGAAGCAGCACAAGCGGTCCCGTCGCTGGCGGGACTGAGGGAATTCGCGTTGCCGCAAACCGGCGCCGACCTCGCGCAGCCGGACGCCCGCTACTCGGTGCGCTGCCGCAATGTCTCGGTGCGCTTCTTTACCGAGCGGCGCAGCGTGACGGCGCTGCAGGACATCAGTGTCGACGTGCGCGCCGGGGAGTTCATGACGCTGCTCGGGCCTTCGGGCTGCGGCAAGTCGACCTTCCTGCGGGTGGTGGCCGACCTGATCGAGCCCAGCCGCGGAAATCTCGACGTGCTGGGCGCGAGCCCACAAGTGGCGCGCCTGCGCCGCGACATCGGCTTCGTGTTCCAGGACCCCGCGCTGCTGCCCTGGCGCACGGCGCTGCAGAACGTCGAGCTGCCCTTGCAGGTGGCGCGCGGCAAGACCCAAAGCGCCAAGCCGGCCCGTGCCACGCCGCGCGAGCTGCTTGAACTGGTGGGCCTGAAAGGCAGCGAGAACGCTTATCCGCACGAGCTCTCCGGTGGCATGCGCCAGCGGGTATCGATTGCACGGGCACTGGTCACCGACCCGCGTGTGCTGCTGATGGACGAGCCCTTCGGCGCGCTGGACGAGATCACGCGCGACCGGCTGAACGAAGAACTGCGCCGGGTCTGGAAGGAGCTGGGCATGACGGTGCTGTTCGTCACCCACAGCATCTACGAGGCGGCGTACCTGGGCCAGCGCGTGCTGATGCTGGCGGCCAACCCGGGCCGGGTGCGCGAGATCGTGCCGGTGGAATTGCCCGAAGAACGCAAGCTGGCGATCCGGGAAACCTCCGAATTCGTGCGGCTCACCGCGCATCTGCGGCGAGTGCTCGAAGAATGTTAGGAGTTCAGGTCATGAGTTCAATCGACGCAACCGCCGCGCTTCCGCCCGAAGCGCTGGACGACGAAACGCTGGCCTACCATGCCATGCGCCGGCGCCGCCTGTGGCGCAACCGGATCATGCCGGGCCTGGGCATCTTCATCCTGCTGTTCGCCTGGTGGGCGATCGTGGCCGGCTTCAAGGTGCAGCCGTTCATCGCGCCCTCGCCGTTCCTGGTCGTGGAAACGTTGTTCGCCAAGCGCGCCGTCCTGCTGGACAACATGCTGCCCACGGCGATGGAAGCCGCCGGCGGCTTTCTGCTCGGGAACCTGGTGGCGATCGCGCTGGCCACGGTGTTCGTCCACAACCGCACGCTCAACGACATCTTCTTTCCGGTGGCGCTCATGCTCAACTCCATTCCGGTCGTCGCCAAGGCGCCGATCCTGGTGCTGATCATGGGCAACGGCGTGGAGCCCAAGATCGCGATCGCGGCGCTGGTGTGCTTCTTCCCGAGCCTGGTCAATATGGTGCGCGGGCTGGAGTCGGTGAATCCGCAGGCGATGGAGCTGATGCGCGTGCTGTCCGCCAGCAAAACCGAAGTCTTCTTCAAGCTGCGCCTGTTCAACTCGCTGCCGTACCTGTTCTCGGCGCTGCGCATTTCGGCATCGATGGCGGTGATCGGCGCGGTGGTGGGCGAATGGATCGGCGCCACGCGCGGCATCGGCGCATTGATTATCCAGGCC
>DATNCB010000594.1:0-4973 GCA_035571715.1 Ramlibacter sp. | reverse complement strand
CTGCTGCAGTTCAGGAATTGACGTGTGTCCGTCAGTAGTGAAGCGGATACGGCGCCGCCTTCTTCAGGAACATGTTCTCGTCGGTTTCGATCCACAGCTTCTGCGCGAGCATCACGTCGTAAACCGGAACGCGGCCGAGCGGGTGGGCGCAGAACCGGTCGATCACGCGCCCCCTGGAGTCAAGCGCGTCCACGTTGCCCGAGTGCCCCTCGCGGATGCGATAGGTGTACCGCTTGCCCTTCACGTGGAAATAGCCCTTGAGGAGCAGATCGCGGCGCTGCTCGGGTGTGAGGGCCCTGTCCAGCAACACCCTGGCCTTGGCTAGTGCGGCCTGATTGGGCAGATAGTAGTCGTTGAGCGAGGGACGCAGGAAATCCTCCGCTGTCGCACGCAAAGCCACCTCCGCCGACACACGCGCGACCTCGGCCTCGACATGACGGCGAAGGATTCGGGCCCACCACGCTGGCATGACTCAACCCGCGACGATGGGTGGGACAGCGATCATGGTTTCGACGTTGGCGTCGAACTGGCCCAAGGCAACGCCACTTTCCCCGGCCGGTTGCGAATACACCATATAGCCGCGCTTCTTGACCGCGTCGAAGATCGCCTTGGCCGCCGCAACCTCGCTGGGGCTGTCGGGGTGCCACGTCGTTTCCTTGTCACCACTCGAGTCCATCATTGATAGTTTGCACTTCATCTTTTCGCTCTCCAACTACACGGCCATAAACGTCATGGTCACCGCGAAGAGATTCTGGTCACCGATGAAGGCTGGCGTGGGTAACGCCGCGCAAGCGTGGTGCCGGGTAGCTTCAGCAATTAAGAAGAATGTGCCTAGACGGCAAGGGCACAAGGGAGAACACCAGGAAATCGGGCCTTGCCGCAGGTGAAACCGAAGCTCTGCGGTCATCCCCCTTCTTTGGCCTTGCCCGATCCAAAGTAGACCCCATCTGGGCATGAACCGATGGTCCTGGCCGAACGGGCAGGTCTCCACCCGCCGGTTGGCCAGGGCGCGGCTGTTCGGTTCTGCGCACGATGGGGCCTTCTCGTTTCGAAACGGATTCTTGCCATGAACAGTCCAGTCCCCTCATCCTCGTTACCGAATTCGGTGGAACGCCTGGCCGCCTCCGTGGTCGGCTTGGCCACACGCCGCACCAGCGGCTCCGGCGTGGTTTGGCGCAGCGGTGTCGTTGTGACCAACGCGTCCGTGCTATGGCGAGCTTCCAGCCTGTCCCTGGTATTGCCTGATGGGGAGCAGGTGCAAGGCGAAATTCGCGGACTCGACGGTGGCACCGACCTGGGCGCGGTGACGTTCGCCGGCGGCTCCATTCCAGTTGCCGAGCGCGCATCAGCCGCTTCTCCGCGCGTCGGCGACTTCGTGTTCGCCGTCGGTCGCGACACTTCGGGCCTGACGCAGGCGAGTTTCGGGCATGTTGGCGCCGTTGGCGGCGAGTGGCGCACTTGGCGCGGCGGCCGGGTCGACAGCCTGATCCGCCTCGATGGCGGCCTTTATCCGGGCTTCGCCGGCGCACCGCTGGCCGACGCGGCGGGGCAAGTGATTGGTGTCGCGAGCAACGCGCATTACCGCCATCACGGCGTGGCGCTGCCGGTGGCCACCGTCGACCGCGTGCTGGACCAGTTGCTCGCCCACGGCCACGTCCAGCAAGGCTACCTCGGCATTGCTGTGCAGTCCGTGCATGCCGAGCTCGACGGAACCGCGGTGGACGGCCTGCTCATCAGCTCGGTCGCCGACGGCGGCCCGGCGTCGCGCGCCGGGCTGCAGGTCGGTGACGTCATCGTCAAGGTCGGCGGTGAACCAGTGGCCAGCCTGAACGCCTTGCACAGCCTGCTGCAGGTGGGCGCGCAGTTGCGGGTGCTCGTTTCCCGAGGCGGCACCGGACACGAGGTCTCGGTCGAGGTCGCCCAGCGCCCGGCCTCGCGTTGTGGATAGGACCTTTGAACAGAGGCCCGAGACCGAATGTTGCGCATCGTCATCGTCAGTCCCTCACCCCTGCTCGCCGAAGGCGTGTCCGCGGCGCTGCGATTCGTGGACGCTTGGGATGTCCATGTCGGCCGGGCCGAAGACGATGCCGATGCGTGGGTGGTGCTCGGCGATGAGATCGTCGTGCGCGGCGCTCACGGCGCCAGTGCGCAACTCGCAGCCAATGCGAGCGCCGGCCGGCTGCGCGCCGCGCTTGGGGCCGTGCTGGAAGGCCTGTCGGTGCGCGAAACGCCCTGGTTCACCGATGCGCCAGACCATGAGCCACTGACGCCACGCGAGCTCGAGGTGTTCGAGCTGCTGGGCAAGGGCTTGTCGAACCGCGACATCGCCGGCGTGCTGGGCATCTCGGTGCACACCGCCAAGTACCACGTCGGGCAAATTCTGGCAAAGGTCGGGGCATCGACGCGGGCGGAGGCCGTGGGCGAAGGTCTGCGATTCGGATGGATCGGTTTGTGACGAGCGACCGTCACCGCCTCATCAATCTGTAGGAGCTTGCGGCTCGCGTCCGGGACAAGATGGTGCTACCGTTGCGCCCTCGTTGCCAGTAGGGGGTGAACATGCTCGAATTCCTTCGTGGGTTGCGGCAGTCGCGTAACCTGGTGACTCGGCTGCCAGGGCTCGTCCTCGCGTTCCTCGTGGCTGAGGTGTTCTACAAGTTCCACAGCTTCACGCTCGAGTGCGGGGCATTCCTGTTGACCTGGCTCGTGATCGACGTGGTGATCGAGCAGGCCGCGCGCCTGCTTGCCCCTGCCGATTCCAGGCAACAGCGCTGAGCCGCCATGCGCAAGCCTGCCGCGCCGGGCGCACCGCCGCCGGACCCGCCGCCGGCCGGAGGCCGCGCGCTCCAGAGGGCGCGCCAGTTCGCGGCGGAACGTGGCCTCGAGCCGCCCGAGCCGCAGCAGAAGGCCGCGCCACCCAAGACACCGGCCAAGCGCGCCGCCGCCAAACCGTCGGCCCGGCCACCCCCCGCCAAGAAGCGATAAGAGGGGTGCGAATGAACAAGAAGCTGCAGGGAGGAAGAAATGAAAACACCCGCGAAGCCAACGCGCATCGTTGTCCTTGACGACACGTCCGCCCACCTGCCACTGGTGCTGCCGTGGGGCGCGTGGAAGGGCCGGGTCGCCGTCGAACAGCAGGTGGCCATGGCGCGCAGCCCGGTGCGCAGGCAACTGAAGGAGACCGCGAGGAAGGCCCATCCCGGGGGCAAGGTGCTGGCCCGCCAGGATTACTTCGTCAACCAGCGCGCGCTCCCCGGCGGTGTCTCCGCCCCGGCCAGGGACCCGCGACAAGCCGCGCGCGTCAAGGCCGCGCGGGCCCGGATCGCACGGACAACGGCGCGGCTCGAGCCGCCGGCCTTCAAGGCCAAGGCGGCGGCAGCGGTCCCGCTCTGGCGCGAAATCGGCCCCACCCTGATTCCGCACGGCCAGACTTACGGCAAGGGCGCCGGCGCAATGCCTTCCGTTTCGGGGCGCTGCAGCGGCATCGTGGTCGACCGCAACGACTCGCGGCACCTGGTCCTGTGTTCGGCTGGCGGCGGCTTGTGGGGCACGTACGATGCCGGCGCCACCTGGGCTTCGCTGACCGACACGCAACCCACCTTGCGCATGGGCGCCATCGCGCAATCGCCGTCGGCGCCCGCCTTCATCTACGCGGCCACCGGCGATGGCGACGGCAGTGTCCCGTATGGGGTCGGCCTGCTGCGTTCCTCGGACGGCGGCAAGAGTTGGGCCCTGGCGCCGTCGCCGAAGTTGCAGGGCGTGGGCAGTTTCGACCTGGCTGTAGCGCCGCAAGACCCGCTCGCGGTTTTCATCGCGACCGACCAGGGCCTGTACGTCAGCCCGAACGGCGGCGACACGGTCCGGCTGGCCCTGGACGGGATCTGCTGGAGCGTGTCGGTGCACCCCACGATCCCGGGAGAGGTATTCGCGGCGCAAAGGACGGGACTGATGCGCAGCACCAACGGCGGCGCCACCTGGAAGAAAGTGCCCCTGGCCGGCACGGATTCGGCGACACAGTTCTCCCGGCTGGAGGTGTGTCATGCGCCCGGCAAGGGCGCAGTCGTCTACGTCGCAGGCACCGTCGACGATGGGGACGAAAGCGCCAACGACCCGGCGTTCCTCTGGCGCCGGGCCACGCAGGCGGGCGCGTTCCGGCGCTTGCAGGCGCCGGGCCGGCTCGACACGTCGCAGTCCTGGTACGACTGGTGTTTCAATGTCTCGCCCGCGGATGCGGATGTCGTCGTCTGGGGCGCGATCGAGCTGTACCGGGGCCGGCACGCGGGCGGCAAGGTGTCATGGACGAATGTTTCGTCGAAGACCGCGGGTGATTCGATCCACCCCGACCAGCATTTCGTCGCCTTCGATCCCAACCAGCCCGGCGCCATCTATGCGTGCAACGACGGCGGCGTGTACCGGTCGCCGGACCTGGGGGCCAGCTGGGTGTCGCTCAATCCGGGCCTTGGCATCACCGAATTCGAGTACGTCGCGCAACTTGCTGGCGATGCGACGTGGCTGATGGGCGGCACGCAGGACAACGGAAGCCTGACGCTGGCCGGTGCGCGACGGTGGGACCAAATCGCGCTCGGTGATGGCGGCGACTGCGCCGCGGTCGACCGCGGCACCGCGTCCATCTGTTATCACAGCTACTACGACATGCCGATCGAACGCGCGCCCGCCCATGGCAGCCAGGCGTTTCGCTGGCAAGAGGTGTCGCCGCCGGTGGGTGACGGGTACCCCGCGCTGTTCTATCCGCCGATGGACGCGAAAGGGTCCGCGGTCGCGAAGGCGGGTTCGACCGTGTGGGTCTCCGACGACGAGGGTGCAAACTGGACCGAGATCGCCCTCCCCACTTCGGCGGCCGCGAACCCGGACCTGGCGACCGCCCTCAACTTTGTCGGCGACAAGATGATCCTGGTCGGCATGGCGTCGGGCCGCATCTGGAAGCTGTCGAGGGGCCAGGGATGGGCTTCGGCGAA
>DATNCB010000593.1:0-4763 GCA_035571715.1 Ramlibacter sp. | reverse complement strand
ACATCGCGAAGGCCGCCCTTGCCGCCGGCCACGCCGTGGTCGCCACCGGCCGCGACCCCGGGAAGGTCGCCGCGGCAATCGGCCCCCACGACGACCTGTTGGCCGTCAAGCTCGACGTCACCCGGCCCGAGGACGCCCAGGCCGCGATCGCAGCCGCCGTCGCGAAGTTCGGCCAGATCGACGTGCTGGTCAACAACGCGGGCAACTTCTACGCCGGCTTCTTCGAAGAACTGAGCCCGCAGCAGTTCCGCAACCAGATCGAGACGCTGCTGTTCGGACCGATGAACGTCACTCGCGCAGCGCTGCCGGTCATGCGCAAACAGCGCTCGGGGTTGCTGCTCACCATCTCCTCGACAGCTGGCATCTCTGGCGGAATGTTCCTGACGGCGTATGCCGCTGCCAAGTTCGGCCTTGAAGGGTGGGTCGAATCGCTCGCCCCTGAGATCGCCCCGTTCGGCATACGCACGATGCTGGTGGAGCCCGGATTCTTCCGCACCGAGCTGCTTACCCCCGAGTCCACCACCTACGCCAAGCCCGCGATCGAGGACTATGCCGAGCGCACGCGAGAGACCGTTACCGCCTGGAGCAGCATGAGCGGCAAGCAAGGTGGCGACCCTGCCAAACTCGCCGCCGCGCTGGTGCAGCTCGCGGCGCTGGGCGAGCCGCCCGCCCGCTTCGCCGCCGGGGCCGACGCGGTGCAGACCTTCGAGAGCAAGGCCAACACCCTGCTGGCCCAGGCCAACGCCCAGCGCGACTTGTCCTCCTCCCTTGCTTACGGCAACGCCTGAACAGAAAGGTCCGACACACCATGAGCACACTCCACGTCAATGGCCGCCAGCACACGGTCGACGCCGATCCTGAAACCCCCATTCTCTGGGCCCTGCGCGACACCCTGGGATTGACGGGCACCAAGTTCGGCTGCGGTGCCGCGCTGTGCGGTGCTTGCACGGTGCATCTTGATGGCAAGGCCATCCGCTCGTGCATCACGCCTATCTCCGCTGCGCAGGGCAAGAAGATCACGACCATTGAGCACGTCACGGGCGGCACGGACCGCGTGGGCGCTGCCGTGCACGCGGCCTGGGTCAAGCATGACGTAGTGCAGTGCGGCTACTGCCAGAGCGGACAGATCATGAGCGCGACCGCGTTCCTGAAGACCTTTCCCCGCGGCAAGCAGCCGACGCCTGCCGAGATCGACAAGGCCATGGCGGGCAACATCTGCCGCTGCGGCACCTATGCCCGCATCCGTGCCGCGGTGACCGACGCGGCCAAAGCACTCGCCTGAAGGAGCTGCCGTGTTGCACAACATCAATGCCCGTGAAATGCCGCGCGTCCTGGAGCACCTGCTGGAGCGGGCCCAAGGCGCGGACTCCTCCAAGCTGCCGCGCCGCAGCTTCCTGAAGCTGGCCGGTGCCGGCGGCCTGGCGCTGGGCGCCTTCCCGCATCTGGCCACGGCGCAAGGCGCAGGCCAGCCGCCCGGCGGACTCAAGCCGACGCAACAGCCCTCCGCCTTCGTCCAGATCGCACCGAACGGCGAGGTCACGGTCACGATCAACCGGCTGGAGTTCGGCCAGGGTGTGCAGACCGGCTTGCCCATGATCCTGGCCGAGGAACTCGATGCGGACTGGAGCAAGGTGCGCAGCCGCAATGGCTCGGCCGACGCCGCCTACGTCGATCCGCTTTTCGGCATCCACCTCACCGGTGGCTCGCAATCCATCAAGCACAGCTTCACGCAGTACCGCGAGCTCGGCGCGCGCGCCCGCGCCATGTTGCTGGCCGCGGCCGCCGCGCGCTGGAACGTGGACGTCGCCAGCCTGCGCACGCGATCCGGCACCGTGCTGGGCCCGGGTGGCCGCAAGGCGGGTTACGGCCAACTCGCCGAGGCCGCCATGGCCCTGCCCGTGCCCGAGAAAGTGACGCTCAAGGACCCCAAGGAATTCCGCATCATCGGCCGCCCCGCCACGCGGCTGGATGCCCGCGCCAAGAGCAGCGGGCGGCAGGGCTTCGGCATCGATATCCGCCTGCCCGGCCAGCTGACCGCCGTGGTGGCGCATCCGCCCGTGTTCGGCGCGCGCCTTGCGGCGGTGGACGACAGCGCCGCGCGCGCGATCAAAGGCGTCAAGGCCGTGCTGCGCGTGCCGCTGGACCGTGGTGGCGAAGGCGTCGCTGTGGTGGCCGACGGGTACTGGCCGGCCGAGCAAGGGCGCGACGCATTGAAGCTGCAGTGGGACACCGCGGCCGTGGAGAAGGCGGACAGCGAACGCCTGCTGGCCCAATACCGCGAGTTGGCCGGCCAGCCCGGCGCGCGGGCCTTCGATGCCGATATCGGCCCGCTGGCAACCGCCCCGCATAAGCTCGAGGCGGAGTTCGTCTTTCCTTACCTGGCCCACGCGCCCATGGAGCCGCTCAACTGCACGGTGCAGCTCTTCGATGGCCGTGCGCAGCTGTGGGTGGGAACGCAGTGCCCCGGCCTCGATGCCGCCGCGGCGGCCCGGACGCTGGGCCTGAAGCCCGAACAGGTGCAGGTGCACGTGCAGACCGCGGGTGGCGGCTTCGGCCGGCGATTCGTGGGCACGAGCGACTACGTGGTCGAGGCCTGCGAGGTCGCCAAGGCCGCGCGTGCGGCCGGCCTGAACGTGCCGGTGCGCCTGCTGTGGAGCCGCGAGGACGACATCAAGGGCGGCTACTACCGGCCCCTGCACCTGCACCGCGCGCGCATCGGCTTCGACGAACGCGGCAACGTGTTGGCCTGGGACCATGTGATCGTGGGCCAGTCCATCACCACGGGCACCGTCTTCGGCGAGTTCCAGGTGAAAAATGGCATCGACGCCACCGCCACCGAGGGCATGCGCGATCCATACCCCGTTCCAATGCGCCTGACGGTGCACCACCCCAAGGTCAATGTGCCGGTGTTGTGGTGGCGCAGCGTGGGATCCACGCACACCGCTTACGTAATGGAGACCTTGCTCGACGAGATCGCGCGCACCACCCAGCAGGATCCGGTGGCCTACCGCATGCGCCTGTTCGGTGACAAGCACCCGCGCCACCGCGCCGCGCTACAGCTGGCTGTAGACAAGAGCGGCTACGGCAGGAAGCAGCTGGCGGCAGGTCGAGCCTGGGGCGTGGCGGTGCACGAGTCGTTCAGCTCGGTGGTGGCCTACGTCGTGGAGGCCTCGCTCAGGGACGGTCGGCCGGTGCTGAACCACGTCACCGCGGGCGTGCACTGCAATCTTGCGGTGAACCCGCGCAGCGTGGAGGCCCAGGTCCAGGGGGCGGCGTTGATGGGCCTGTCCATGTGCTTGCCGGGATCGGCCATCACGCTCAAGGACGGTGTCGTCGAGCAGAGCAACTTCGGCGACTTCACCGTGGCGCGCATCACCGACATGCCGGCGTTCGACGTGCATATCGTGCCGAGCGCCGACGCGCCTACCGGCATGGGCGAACCCGGTCTTCCGCCGTTGGCTCCAGCATTCGCCAATGCGGTCGCGCGCCTGACCGGCAAGCCACAGCGGCAGTTGCCCTTCAATCTGGCCTGAGACGACACACACGCCGGGGAAACGATGTGCGGCCGCGCGGGCGGGTCACGCGTCCCGCGGGAGCACGGTCAAGACCCGTGCGACGAAGGCATGGAACTCCGTCATGTAGTTGCTGAGGAACTCCGCCGTCTTCTCGTTGGTGACCTCGCCTTGGGGAGTGATCAGGCCGGGCGTGAATTGGATGTACGCCTCCACCTGGTTCATCAGGGGTGAATTGCAGAAACAAAGCACCCCGCGCAGGCTTTGCTGCGCGACCGCGGTTCCGATGGAGCCCGGAGACGCGCCGATCACCCCCGAGGGCTTGCGGGCGAAGGAGTTCTGTCCCCACGGACGGCTGGCCCAGTCGATGGCGTTCTTCAGGCCGCCGGGGATGGAGCGGTTGAATTCCGGTGTGACGAACAACACCCCATCGACATCGGCGATCGACTTCTTGAGCGCACGGGCCACCGGTGGGTAGTCGACGTCGAAGTCCTGGCTGTATAGCGGAAGGTCCCGGATCGGGATTTCCGTGAGCGCGAGTTCCTTCGGCGCGAGCCGCACCAAGGCTTTGGCCAGCAGGCGATTGATGGAGGTGGACGACAGGCTGCCCACGAAATACCCGACCTTGTACGTAGTCATGGCTGCTCCTTGCCGAGATGGTGGATGCTGCTCAGCCGGTGCGCTGGCAGCCCGGTCAGCTTACGCCTGGAACGATATCGTTCGCAACGCGGTCAGGGCGTCATTGAAGAATCAGGTCGGCCAGCGTTCAGTCTTGAATGACTCCACCAGGTGGTCGATCAACAGCCGGACCTTGGGCAGGACATGCTTGCGGGTCGGGTAGAGCGCGTAGATGCCGAGTTCGAGCGAACGGTATTCGGGCAGCACCTCGACCAGCCGGCCGGAGCGAAGATCCTCCGCAATCAGGAACGCGGGCTGGAGGATAAGCCCCTGGTGTCCCAAGGCCGCGGCGCGGCAGGTGTCCCCGCTGTTGCTGCGCATCCGTGGCTTTACCTTCACCGAGACCGGGCCATGTGGGCCGTCGAACTCCCACGATTCACCCATCGACAGCAGCGTGTAGGCCAGCACCTGATGCTGGGCCAGTTCCGAAACGTCTCCGGGAGTCCCGTGCTCCTTCAGATATCGAGGGGTCGCGCACAGCACCATGCGCGTCGATGAAAGCTGGCGGCTGACCAGCGAGGAACTGGGCAGCCGCGCGATGCGCACCGCGACGTCGAATCCCTCCTCCACGAG
>DATNCB010000592.1:0-4851 GCA_035571715.1 Ramlibacter sp. | reverse complement strand
CGCCTTCTTCGATGTCGACGGCGTGCTGACCGACGGCGGCCTGTATTTCTCCGAGCAGGGCGAGACCCTGAAACGCTTCCATATCCTGGACGGGTTGGGCCTGAAGCTGCTGCAAAGGGCCGGCATCACGCCAGCCGTCATTACCGGGCGCGACTCCAAAGCGCTGCGCATGCGGCTCGAGGCGCTGGGCATTGCCCACGTGCACTACGGCACCGAGGACAAACGTCCCGCCGCCGAAAAGACCCTGCACGAACTGGGCTTGCAGTGGAGTCAGGCCGCCGCGATCGGCGACGACTGGCCGGACCTGCCGCTGCTGCGCGCCTGTGCCTTTGCCGCAGCGCCGGCCAATGCCCACGCCGAAGTCAAAGCCGCCGCGCGCTATGTGACACGCGCCGCCGGCGGCCACGGCGCGGCGCGCGAGTTCTGCGATTTGCTCCTGCAAGCCAGCGGGCGCTACGCCGGCCTGCTGGAAGGCTACGCATGATCGCCGCCGCGGGGCGTCCATGAGCAGCGTGGCCGCCCGCTCGCCGCTCGCCGGCGCCCGGGCCCTGGTGCGCGCCGGTTGGGAGCGGCTCTCGATCTACCTGCCTATCTTGCTGATGGCCTTGATGGCTTTGGGCACCTACTGGCTGGCGCGCAACACGCCCACGCTCGAACCGGCCGAAGCGCAGCGCCCCGCCACCCATGATCCGGACTATTTCATGCGCGGTTTTTCGGTCAAGACTTTCGACGCCATGGGGCGCCTGAAAAGCGAGGTCCACGGCAGCGAGGCGCGCCATTACCCCGACACCGACACGCTGGAGATCGACCAGCCCCGCATCCGTTCCTTCAACGCCCAAGGCGAGCTCACGGTGGCCACCGCGCGCCGCGCGCTGAGCAATGGCGACGGCTCCGAAGTGCAGCTGTTCGGCGATGCCGTGGTCACGCGCGAGGCAAACAGCGACGCGCAGGGCCACGCCCATCCGCGCATGGAGTTCCGCGGTGAATTCCTGCATGTGTTCGCGGATACCGAGCGCGTGAAATCGCATCTGCCTGTGGAGCTGACGCGGGGCAGCGACCGCTTCACCGCCGACAGCATGGATTACGACAACCTGAGCCAGGTGATGGAGCTGCGCGGCCGGGTGCGCGGCGTGCTAGTGCCGGCGGCGCCATAAGGCAAGGAAAGCGTGCCATGGACAAGCTGGTCTTCATCACGGGCGCATCCAGTGGCATCGGCCAGGCGCTGGCCTGGCGCTATCACCAGGCCGGCTGGCGGCTGGCGCTGGCGGCGCGGCGCAGCGCCGAGATCGAAAACTGGGCGCGCGCCAAGGGCATCCCGGCCGACCGCTTTGCGGTGTTCGGTGCCGACGTGGCCGACACCGACAGCATCGTGGCCGCAGGCCGCGCCAGCCTGGCCCGCCAAGGCGTGCCCGATGCGGTGATCGCCAACGCCGGCATCAGCATCGGTGTGGATTCCGCCGTGCGCGAGGACATCGACGTGATCGCACGCACCTTCGCCACCAACGCCGTCGGCATGGCGGCGACTTTCCACCCTTTCATTGCGCCGATGACCCAGCGCGGCTCGGGTGCGCTGGTGGGCATCGCGAGTGCGGCCGGCATCCGCGGGCTGCCGGGGCACGGCGCCTATTGCGCGAGCAAGGCGGCCGCGATCAGCTACTGCGAAAGCCTGCGCGGCGAACTGCGCTCCAGCGGCGTCAAGGTGGTGACGATCTGCCCCGGCTACGTCGCCACGCCGCTGACCGAGCGCAACCGCTACGGCATGCCATTTCTGATGCAGCCGCGGGACTTCGCCCAGCAGGCGTTCCGGGCCATAGAAGCGGGCACTAGCTACCGCGTCATCCCATGGCAGATGGGCGTCGTCACGAAGCTGCTGCGGTTGCTGCCGAATGCACTGTTCGACCGGGCCCTGGCCGGCCGGCCGCGCAAGCAGCGGCAGAGCCCGAACTAGGTTTTGTCATCTCAATGTAAAAGGCTCCCGAAAGGAGCCTTGATCAATGGGGCCGAGCCGTCACTAGCCGCCGCGGCTGCCACCGCCGCCACTGCCGCCGCCACCTCGCGGACCGGATCCATAGGGGCTTCGGAACCCGCCGTCGCCGCCGCCACCGCCGCCTCCGCGGCCACCATAGCCGCCGCCGTTACGGCCGCCACCTCCGCCGCCGCCGTAGCCGCCACCTCCGCCACCACTTCCACCGCCGCCGCCGCCGTAACCCCCGCCACCGCCATAACCGCCGGCGCGCGGCGCGCGCGATTCCATGGGACGGGCTTCATTGACCACCACGCTGCGCCCGCCCAGGGGCTGGCCGTTCATGCCCGCGATGGCGGCCTGGGCTTCCGCATCGCTGCCCATTTCCACAAAGCCGAAGCCCTTGGAGCGGCCGGTGTCGCGTTCCATCATCACCTTGGCGCTCGTGACGTTGCCGAATTGGGCGAACGCCTGTTCGAGATCGCTATCGCGAACGGAATAAGGAAGATTGCCGACGTAGAGTTTGTTGCCCATCGAATAGGGACTCCCAAAAAAATATGACCTAAGCGATGGAGTCCCGAAGACGCATTCCAACTGAACCTGAGCAACGCGAAAAGTGACCTGTTCACCGCAACCCGTGGCGACTGCCAGCCACGTTTTTCAATTATGGAACAGATATTTTTCGCGTGTGCAAGGAGCACAGATGCCGTCGGGCGAACTGAAACCGTCGAGTAAAGCGCATGAAAAAAGGGCCCGTAGGCCCTTTTATTGATTTTGCCGCCAAGCGGCTCACTGATCAGTAACCGCCGCGGCTTCCGCCACCGCCGTAGCCGCCACCGCCGCCTTCACGACGGCCGCCGCCACCGCCACCGCCGGCGCCACCACCGTAGCCGCCGCCGCCACCGCCGCCGAAGCCGCCGCTACGCGGGGGACGAGACTCCATCGGACGGGCTTCGTTGACAACCAGGCCACGACCGCCGATTTGCTGGCCGTTCATGCCTTCGATGGCGGCCTTGGCTTCAGCCTCGGTGCTCATCTCGACAAAGCCGAAACCTTTGGAGCGGCCCGTGTCGCGCTCCATCATGACCTTGGCGCTGGAAACGGTGCCGTACTGGCTGAACGCCTGCTCCATGTCACTGTCGCGGTAAGAATAGGGCAGGTTGCCCACGTAAAGTTTATTGCCCATAAGGGACTCCTGAAAAAAAACGCACTTAGCAGTGGAGTCCGAAAAACGCAATACAAACCACGCGAAACCGACCATTCACCGCACACCTGTGCCCTCGCTGAGCGAGACACGCGGCGATTATGACGCATCTTGGGCCCTTGTGCACGTTTGGCGCGCACGGGGCTTTTTATTCGTCGGTGTAATGGCGCCAGCGCTGTAGTGCGTTGCGCATCGTCAACAGCTGGCGCTCGAAAACCGGACAAGCGGTGCAGGCCGCCAAGTGCAGGCGCAGGGCCAGCCGCTCGATGACGGGCAGCTGCCGGTCCTCCCGCGTCACCAGCAGAACAGTCACTTCCTTGCAGGTTCGACGCAAGAACATCATGGGGCGGCGCGGCTTCCAAACCAGTTGAGTTCGAGACATTCGCGCAGCCGCAACCGGGCCCGGTGCAACTGGACGTACAGGTTTGTCGTCGTAAGGCCCAGTTCCTTACAGATTTCCTCGCTCGGCATTTCCAGCCATTCGCGCATGAGGAAGATGCGCCCCATGGCGGCCGGCAGCTTGTCGGCGCACGCCTCCAGCACGGCGAAGAACTGGCGGGAATTGAGTTCCTGCTCCGGATTGCCCCAGTCGGCCGGCTGCGCGGCGAAATGGCCGTCGGCCTTGAAAGTCAGCGCATCGAGCTCCTCGCTCCCGTCGCCCTCGTCGTCGGTCAAGCTCACTTCGCGCTGGCGCTGTCGCAGGATGTCGATCACTTTGTGCTTGAGGATGCCCACCAGCCAGGTCTTGAGCTCGCTCTTGTTGCCGAACGACTGCGGCTTGGACAGGGCGGCCAACAGGGTTTCCGACACCGCGTCCTCGGCCCAGGCGTCGTTGCGCAGCTGCAGCCGCGCGAAACGCAGCAGGTAGCTCTGGTATTCGGCCAGTTGGCTTTCGATGCTCATGGTGAGGACGGCGGGAATCATCGCATAGGACCCCGGCGGACGAAACCGGCAGCGCGGCGCCCTTCCCGGGGCGGCCGCAACCCTCCGATCACCAGTTCGCTTCGCGCTCCGGCGTGGAGCCGATGCGGTGGATCGCCAGGTCGGCGCCTTCGTACTCTTCTTCGGGCGTGAGGCGCAGGCCTGTCACCGACTTGATCAGGCCATAGACGACAAAGCCGGCTACCAGGGCCCAGGCTACGCCGAGCAAGGTGCCGATGACCTGGGCGCCAAGACTGACACCGCCCAGGCCGGCCAGCGCCTTGCTGCCGAAGATGCCCGCCGCGATGCCACCCCACGCGCCGCACAGGCCGTGCAAGGGCCAGACGCCCAGCACGTCGTCGATCTTCCATTTGTTCTGCGTGTAGGTGAACATCGCAACGAAGCTGGCGCCCGCTATCGCCCCAACCACCAGGGCTCCCAGCGGATGCATCAGGTCCGAGCCGGCACACACCGCCACCAGTCCGGCCAGCGGGCCGTTGTGCACGAAGCCCGGGTCGTTGCGGCCCACGGCCAGCGCCGCCAGCGTACCGCCCACCATCGCCATCAGCGAATTCACCGCCACCAATCCCGAGATCTTGTCGATGGTCTGGGCGCTCATCACGTTGAAGCCGAACCAGCCGACGGTCAGGATCCAGGCGCCCAGCGCGAGGAACGGAATGTTGGAAGGCGGATGGGCCGAGATCGCTCCGTCCTTGCGGTAGCGATTGCTGCGCGCGCCCAGCAGGATCACCGCGGGCAGCGC
>DATNCB010000591.1:0-2708 GCA_035571715.1 Ramlibacter sp. | reverse complement strand
CCCAAGGCGGTGAACATCCTGGAAGTGACCGAAGGGCCTCTGATGCGCCAGGACGGCAACGAAACCACCTTCTCCGCCCGCACGGACGAGAGCGCGGGCCGCGTCTTCATCGGGCTCGCCCGGACCGGCCGCGTTGGCGTTACCGGCGAGGGAGCGCTCCTGCAACTGCGCGTGAAAGGTGTCGCGGTGAGCCAATCCGCGCCGATCAAGGTAGTGGTGTTTTCGGGCATCGGCCCCGGCAACAGAATCCAGTCCGCCACCCTGCCCAATCCCCTGGAACTGGCGGTGGTGGAGCCCTGATCATGCGTCGCACCCAGACCGGTTTCACGCTCATCGAGCTGGTGATCACCGTGGCCATCATCGGGCTGCTTGCCAGCATCGCGGCACCACTGACCGAAACGGTGGTGCGTCGCGGCAAGGAGCAGGAATTGAAGGCCGCGCTCATGAGCATGCGCGACGCCATCGATGCGTACAAGGACGCCGGCGATGCCGCGCGCATCGAGCGCGCGGTGGGGGAATCGGGCTATCCGCGCTCGCTGCAAGTGCTGGTCGACGGAGTGCTCGACAAGCGCAGTCCGGCTGGGGACAAGATCTACTTCCTGCGCCGCGTTCCGCGCGACCCCTTCGCCGATCCGGCGCTGCCCGCTGCAGAATCCTGGGGTTTGCGCAGCTATGACAGCCCCCCGGATGCGCCACAGGCGGGCAAGGACGTGTTCGATGTTTATTCCCGGACCGAGGGCAAGGCCCTCGACGGGACCTCCTATCGGGAGTGGTAGCCGTGACCAGGATCGGGCGCTCGCGCAAAGGCTTTACGCTGATCGAACTGCTGGTGGTGCTGGCCATTGTTGCCAGCCTGCTGACGATCGCCGTGCCGAGCTATTTCGCCAGCCTGGAAAATTCGAAGGAGACAGCGCTTCGCCAAAGTCTCTCGGTGATGCGCGGCGCCATTGACCACTACTATGCCGACCTGGGGAAATATCCCGACAGCCTGCAGGACTTGGTAGCCAAGCGCTATCTGCGCAGTGTCCCGAGCGATCCCATCACGGGCCTGGCCGACAACTGGGTCATCGAAGGTCCGACCGATTCAGGCAAGGGGGCAGTGCGCGACGTCAAGAGCGGCGCACCGGGTAACGGCCGGGACGGGACCGCGTATGCCAGCTGGTAGGGCACGCCGCCGCGATGGCGGGTTCACTTACCTGGGGGTCCTTTTCGTCGTCGTGCTCCTGGGCCTCGGCTTGGCTGGCGCGAGCGAAGTGTGGTCGATCTCCAGCCGCCGTGCGCGCGAGCGCGAACTGCTGTGGGTCGGCAACCAGTACACCCGCGCATTGAAGTCCTACTACATGCAATCCCCGGGCGCACGCCAATATCCATTGCGCCTGGACGAGCTGCTGGAAGACCGGCGCTTCCCGATGCCGCGGCGGCATCTGCGCCAGCTGTACCCGGATCCCGTTGCCCGCAGCGCCGAATGGCGCCTGATCCTCAACGCCGAAGGACGCATCGGTGGGGTCGCCAGCCTCTCCGAAGAGACCCCGCTGAAGCAGGCCGGCTTTCCCCCGAAGTGGGAAGCGTTCGAGGGCCTCACGAAGTATTCGGATTGGCGCTTCGTGGCCGACATCAACCTTCTGGACGTGAAGAAGGCGCTGCCGCCCGGGGCGGCAGCATCGAGTCCCCGATAGAACCGCTGGCACGGCGCCAGCAGCGCCGATCTCTCTTCCGAAACGTTCTTCCCCGCCGCTGAGGCAGTCAGTTGCCGGCGTCCCAAAGAAAAACCGGACCCTGAGGTCCGGTTTGCGAAGGCTTTCAGAAAGCCGATTTCTTTACTTGAACTCGATCGCGCGGGTAGCGGAGCCTCCGAGTGCTGGCGCACTCGAGTAGATCTTGACGCTGGTCGGAGTTGTGGCCCACACACTGGTGTCGGTCGGATCCAGCGGCCCGCCCGGGGCCCTCACCTTGTCGTACGCGTAGGCGCCAGTGGCATCCACCACCGTCGTGTCGATGACACAGTCGGGAATCGTGGCGGTGCCATTGCACGACGACAGCTGGTTCTTCAACTTGCCGTTGTTGTAAACAATGGTCAGCGTCTGGCCCTGCAGAACGCTGTCGGTGCCGGTCACTACCCAGCGCGCCGACGCCGATCCGCCGATCTTGCCGCCGGTGAAGCGCGACTTGACGATCGCGATGGCCTCGGAGCCTGCCACCGTGACGGTGGTGGTCGCGGTGTTGGCCGACAGCAAACCGGCCGCGTCCTTGACCTGGTATGTGAAGCTGAACGTCCCGGTGGAGTTTGGCGTGTAACTGATCACCCCATTGGTGGGAGTGGGCTTGATCCCGAGCCCGTTGGCCGGCCAGGTGACGATGACGGCGTCCTTGACGTCCGTGTTGCCATCCGGATCGGTGGCATTGGCGATCATGTTGTAGTTGCTCGGCTTGCTTACAACAGCGGCGGTCGCGCCATTGACTGCCACGGGGGCATCGTTCACCGGCGTGATGTTGATATTGAGCAGCGCCGAGTTCGAGGTCTGGCCGTTCACGGTCACCGTGTAGGCGATGCTGTCCGTGCCATTGGCATTGGGGTTGGGCGTATAGGTCACGCGCCCGTTCGCAACCGAGGCGAGCCCCATACGCGGCGCCAGCACATCCACCGTGACGGTGGCCAGGTTGTTGTCCAGGACGTTGCGCAGGTTCATCACCTGCCCATTGAGCAAGAC
>DATNCB010000590.1:0-27402 GCA_035571715.1 Ramlibacter sp. | reverse complement strand
ACAGCTGGTGCTCGGGGCGCAGCTGATCGGCTGGGGACTGACCAAGAAGGTGGTGATCGCCGACAACCTGGCCCCGTTCGTCGATCGCGTCTTCGGCATCGCCGCATTCGCTTCGCCCGTCGACCTCCTGATCAGCGTTTACTTTTTCGCTTTCCAGATCTACTGCGACTTTTCCGGCTACACCGACATCGCGATCGGCGTGTCGCTGCTGTTCGGGCTCGAGTTGATGGAGAACTTCCGCCGGCCCTATCTGTCGCGCAGCACGGCCGAATTCTGGGGCGAACGCTGGCACATCTCGCTGGGCCGCTGGTTTCGCGACTACCTCTACATTCCGCTGGGCGGTGGCCGCGCCGGAGCTGTGCGGCGCTACCTCAACCTGATGCTCGTGTTCATCGCGAGCGGCCTGTGGCACGCGGGACTGGGTTACGGTGTGGGTTGGACGTTCCTCGTGTGGGGTGCGCTGAACGGCAGCTACCAGTGGGCTGGCCTGGCAACCCGGCCGCTGTGGGCACGCATCGGCGCGCGCCTTCCGCGGGTGTCGGCAAGCTGGCCTTGGAGCGCGCTACGCGTGCTCCTGACCTTCCACCTGATCGCGATCAGCTGGGTGTTCTTCCGCGCGAAGTCCTTGCACGATGCGTGGCTGATCCTGCACAAGATCGGCTCGCAGCTGCTGGAGATGCCGGCATTGCTCGCGCGCTACCCATTCACGACCGATCACTACCTCGGTTTCGCGCTCATCGCCGCGCTGCTGCTCATCGAACTCGTCGACGAACACCGTTCGGTATTCCGGCGGCTGGCTGCGGCACCCGTCGCGCTGCGCTGGGGCGCTTGCTACGTCGGCATCTTTTGCCTTCTGGTGCTGGGGCGCTGGCAGGCGCGCGAATTCATCTACATGCAGTTCTGAGACGCCATGGAAACCGCACCGCCATCCGCCACCACGAGTCGCCTGGGCCGATCCGCGCTCGCTTTCGTGATGTGCGGATTGCTGTTGTACGCAGCCCTGTACTACGCAGCGGAGCAGCTCATGCGCAGCACCGGGCGCAGCAACCCGTTCTTCAAGATCGCGACGATGGAGCAACCCGCCGCCGACTGGGTGATTCTGGGCGCCTCGCACGCCATGCCGCTGGATTTCGACGGCTTCAACGCGCTCATGGAGCGCGAGACAGGATTGAAGATCGTGAACCTGGCGTCGCCCGGAACCGGTCCGCTCTACAACCGTTTCGTGCTGGAACACTTCCTGCGCGAGCACCGCACCCGCAACGTGCTCTATGTGGTGGATTCGTTCGCTTTCTATTCGCGCACCTGGAACGAAGAGCGCTTTGCGGACTCGAAACTGCTTGCACGCACGCCGCGCGATCCGGCCATCGCGGCGCGGTTGTGGCAGTACGTCCGGCAAGAGGGCGTCGATCCCCGGGCTTTGCTGGACTATGCGACCGGATTTTCCAAGATCAACAACCGCGACCGGTTCAACACCGACATCTGGGAAGGGGAGGCTCAGTTCGACCGCGCGTGGCGGCCCTCGGCCAGCGCCGTGAAAAAGCGCATCGACTATCTCTATCCCGATCACACCCCGGCAGCAGTCCTGGACCGCTATATGGGCGAATTCTCCAAGCTGCTTGATACGGCCAGGCAAGCCGGGGCGCGCGTGACCATTGTCAAACTACCAGCACCGCCTGGTTATCGAAGCCAGCTTCCCGCCGAAGCGCAGTTCGACGAAGCAATCTTGCGGGTGTCGGCACAGCACGGCGTGGCGGTGCGGGACTTTTCGACAGCGATTGGAGAACCGCGCTCCTACTTCGATACGGATCACCTCAACCGCGCCGGCTTGACCGAGTTTTTCAACAGGTACCTGAAGAACGTGCTGATGGACGGAGCGTCGGCACGGGATGCGGCCCCGGTTCCTTGACCTGGATCATTCTGGAGAAACTCATGGATTTGACCAGCTTCTGTACCCGTGAAGTTGTCGGCATCAATGCCCGAGCTTGCGATGGAGCAGGGCGGGGTTCGTCGCTTGCTGGTGGTCGACGATGACGGTGCAGTTGTCGGCCTCATTTCCGCCGATGACCTGCTCGAAGCTCTCTCACAGGAATTCGAGAGCCTGGCTCGCGTTTTGCGCAAAGGTATCGATCGCGAAAAGACCGAACGAGCCATAGCCTCCGCCCCCGCGCGGACCCGCATCATGTATCCCGCCTTCGGGACGACGGCCGTTCAATAGCAGTAACTAAAACAATGCCAGCCGGTTGAATCCGTCGCGGATCATATGGCGCTTGAGCTTGATCAGCGCGTCGTGCTGGATCTGGCGCACGCGCTCGCGCGTCAGGCCCAGCCGGTCGCTGAGGACCTCCAAGGTCTCCGGCTCCCTGTCATGCAGGCCGAAGCGTCCTTCAAGCACTTCCCGATCGCGATCGGACAACTCAGCGACCCAGTTGTCCAGAAGGCATTCGACCTCGTGGTTCTGCATGACTCCGGCCGGATCCGGTGTCACTTCATCGGTCATCGAGTCCCCGAGCGTGTATTCGTCCCCCGTGCGATCCATCGCTGCATCCAGCGACTTCGGCGATTCGGCCAGCGCGAGCAGCTCCGCCACGTCCTGCACGTCGCGACCCAGCAAGGCCGCCACGTCCTCCACGCGGACGCCATCGCCTTCGACGCCTTTGCGTGCCACGGCGAAATCGGCGTCGTTCTCGAGCGTGCGGCGAGCCTGCAGCACCTGCCTCAACTCGCGCACCACATGCACCGGCAGCCGGACCACGCGACCCTGGTTCATCACCGCCCGTTCGACCGATTGCCGGATCCACCACGTCGCGTAGGTGGAGAAGCGAAAACCACGCTCCGGCTCGAACTTGTCGATGGCATGCATCAGGCCGAGGTTGCCCTCTTCGATGAGATCGGCGAGCGGGACGCCGCGGCCGACGTGGCCCTTCGCGATGCTGACCACCAGGCGCAGGTTGTGCTCGATCATCGACTGTCGTGCGGCAAAGTCGCCGGTGCGCGCCAGCGTGGCGGCTTCAAATTCCTGCTCGCGTGTAAACAGCTCGGTACGCCGGACCTCACGCAGATACAGCGTGACCGTGTCGCTCGAGTCACTCAAGATTTCAGGCGCGCTGTCGCCGGAAGCTTCAATGGCGTCGTCGTCGCACCCGTCGATCGGTCCGGCAGATAGGTCCGCTAGCTGCGGGTCGCCGTCCTCGCCCTCGACATATTCGAGCCCGGGAGCTTCGGCAGGGGCCGGGACGTGGGGCTTTTGTCGACTTCCTTCAGACAGACGCATGATCGCTCCTCTACGGTGAGAGATGCTGATTTCTGGACTGCAACTTCGCATCTCCATTGACCTTCTTCTGTCTCCGGAGCGGATAGTCCCTCCCCACCTCAGCCAATACATTGAGCGCGGTCAAACTTATGCGCAGCGGCTGCTCCAAAAATGGAGCTCGCCGCAATCCGTATATACCCTTAGTTCACTGCGCTGCTACTAAGTCTGTAGCAGCCCCGCCGTCTACCAGTTGCGCACCCGCCCGGTGTCGACGTGGACGAATTGCTCGCGCGGGTAGTAGCCCACGCCGCCGGCGCGCAGCGACAAGGCGGCATCGCGCAAGTCGGCGAGCGGCACACCGGGCACGCGAATGTCGATTGCCCTGCCGTCCATGTGCAGGCTGTGCGCGGCCACACCGCCGCCGCGCGTGGTACGCAACGTCTGGTTCGTCGTGGGAGAACGGTAGCCGGAAATCACCTGGAAGGACTGCTGCACGCGCAGTTCGGCTTTGATCCAATGCAGCAGGTCGAACAGCCGCGGATCGATCACGCCGACCTCGCCGGAGTAGTGGTCGCGCAGGAAGCGGTTCAGCGTGCTCAGCGCGTCCGATACGTATTGCTCGCCAACGGCGTAGACCAGGGCCAGCCGCTCTCCGGTGTGGGTGTGGTCCAGCGCGAGGCTGCGCGCGCCGGGCCCGGACGCCAGCGCCTGTTGCGCCGCCAATGGCGCGGCCGCGCCCATCACCGCGAACTGGGCGGATCGGCGCAGGAAGAGGCGGCGGTCGAGGTGGGGCGGCGATGACATGAGGAAATCAAAAAAGCGCGATTCTATTGTGAACTGGCCAGCGGCGGGTGCAACCCCGCGGAACGCCGGCGCAGCGCCTTGTCAAGCAGCCGGTCGTGTCCATACAAGTCCGGATAGAAAAGCACTCGGCCACTCTTGACGATGACCGTGCTGTAGGCGATCAGGACCGGCAGCGGCTGCTTCAGTTTCAGCGTGCTGGACTCGCCCTTTTCCATGGCCTGGCGGATGCGGTCTTCAGTCCACGCCGGCTCGTCCCGCAGAACGAATTGCGCCAGCGCCACCGGTGCTTCGACGCGTATGCAGCCATGGCTGAAGTCGCGCCGGTCGCGCTCGAACAGCTGCGGTGCGGGCGTGTGGTGCAGGTAGATGTTGTCGTGGTTGGGAAAGACGAACTTGATGTCGCCGAGCGCGTTTTGCGGGCCTGGCCGCTGGCGAATGCGCCAGCCTGCGTGGAGCACGGCGTCCAGATGCGCCGCGGAAAACGTTGTCACCACCTCGCCGGCGGAGGTGACGAATTCAAAGTCCTCTCGCTGGAAATAGGCCGGATCGCGCCGCAGCCGGGGCACGATTTCCTTGCTCGCGATCGATGGCGGCACATTCCAGTAAGGGCTGAATTCGATCGAACGCAGGTCCTCGTCGAACAGCGGCGTGCGTGTGTCCATTGCCTTGCCGACGATGACCTTCATCGTCAACTTCACGTCGACCCGGCCGTCCTGCACTTCGTAGGCGCGCAGCACGAATTCCGGTACGTTGACCACGATCATGCGCGGCCCTTGCAGGAACGGAGTCCAGCGCAACCGTTCGATCGCCAGCTCGATCTGCCGCACACGGGCCGCGGGCGCCACGTTGAGCTGTCCAAGCGTGACTGCGCCCAGTACGCCGTCGGGCGACAAGCCATGGCGCTGCTGGAACGCCTGCAGCGCCGTCACCAGCACACCCTCGAAACGCTCGGGCACCGCTGTCCCGGGGGCCAGATCGCCCACGGCCTCCAGGCGCCGCGCCAGCACCGGCAGGCCGGCGTAGGCCTGCCCGGCAACTACCTTGCGGCCCGGCAAGGGGGGCAGCGGCTCATGCCACGCCGGGTGGTCCGCCAGCGCACGGTAGCGCGCCAGGTTCCGGCGCAAGCCCTCGTACATCGGCAGCCGCGGCTGCGCTTGCGCAAGGGCGTCGGCCAGGCGGCGCCGAGCCACCGCCTCGCGCAGGAAACCCATCGTGTCCAGCGGCGCTGGGCGGTCAACGTCGAACCGGGCGTGAATCTGACGCGGATCCACTCGCCCGTCTTGCAGATCCGTCAGATAGCGTTGCAGCGCCTGTGTCAGCGCCGCGTCCAGCTGCGCCTGTTCCGTTTCGATCAACGGCGGTCCTTGCAGCGCTTGCGCCAATCGGCGCTCGAGCAGCGTGGCGTCATAGTCGCTCGGGTCCAGGCCCTGGCCGGCGGCGGAAAGCAAGGTGTCGACCGCGTGCCTCGCATCGGCCGTCGGACGGCCCGCCAAGAACCACAGCGGCGCGTCGGCCGCAAAAACCGAACCCGCCGCGATGGCGAGGGCAAGCAGGAGGCATTGAACACGTTGGCGCAGCATATGAATAAGACTAGGCGGCGTTCAACCTCCGCACCTTGATCTGGAACATTGCACGCTGGACTTCGCGTCCTAGATTCATCACAACACTGGACGAGACGTGCAATGGCCTCACATCGCAGGACCGGTTATGGTTTGGTCGCTCCGGGCTTCGAAGACGTGCGCGACCAGTTCGAGCGCAACTTCGCCGAACGCGGCGAGATCGGCGCCGCCGTAGCGGCGTACTGGAGGGGCGAGAAGGTTGTGGATCTGTGGGGCGGGCGGCGCACGCCCGAGGGCGACGCACCGTGGAAGGAAGACACGATGGTCGTCGTCATGTCCACCACGAAGGGTTTGTCGGCAATGACACTGGCGCTGGCGAACGCGCGCGGCTGGCTCGACTACGACGCGCCGGTGGCGCGCTACTGGCCCGAGTTCGCGCAGAACGGCAAAGCCGATATCCCGGTGCGCCAGCTCCTCGGGCACGAGGCCGGGCTCGTGCTGCTCGACGAAAAGCTGACGCTCGAGAAGGTGCATGATTTCGACTACATGGCGCGCCTGCTTGCGCGCCAAAGGCCTGCGTGGCCGCCGGGGACACGTCACGGCTATCACACGATGACGCTCGGGCTGTACATGCAGGAGCTGATCCGCCGCGTCGACCCGGCACACCGCACGCTGGGACGCTTCTTCCGCGACGAAATCGCCGCGCCGCTGGGCCTTGAGTTCCATATCGGGCTGCCGCCGGGGATCCCCCGCGAGCGCCTCGCACGAGTCAAGCCGCTCTCCCCGTGGCGTGGCCTGCTGGCGCTGCGTTACACGCCACTCGCGGTGACCATGAAGATGATCAGTCCGGGCTCCCTGCTTCGCCGGTCGTTCGTGGGACTGGGTGTCGACCCCAACGATCGGCGTTATCTCGAGGTCGAAGTGCCCGCGGGCAACGGGGTCGGTACCGCACGCGCGATCGCGCGAGCCTATTCATGCTTCGCCGAAGGCGGCGCCGAGCTCGGCATCACGGCCGAGACGTTTGCCGGCATCACCGCTCCGCCCGTGGTGGCGAATCCCGTGGACGAGGTGCTGGGCGTGCCGAGCTACTTCTCGCTGGGATTCCTGCGGCCAGGCCCGGCTGTCGCGTTCGGTTCGAGCCCGCGGGCATTCGGTTCGCCCGGTGCCGGGGGCTCGTTCGCATTTGCCGATCCCGACGCGCGCCTGGGCTACGCCTATGTGATGAACAGACTGGACTTCTACCTGGAGAATGATCCGCGCGAGAAGGCCCTGCGCGACGCGGTGTACCGCGCGATCGGGCGCCATGCGGCATCGACGCGAATTTGACCTGGATCATGGCTAAACGCGGGTGGCGACCCAAAGTAGTTGTATGGACAAGAGAATGGCTCTCGCCACGTTGGCTGCGGGCATCTTGAGTGGTTGTGCCTCGCTCCTGCCTTCCGGCACCACGGCAACTCCTCCGACATTTGCAAGCTTCGACGACGCGCGCGCCGCGGCGGAGAAGGTTGTCGCGTTCGAGACCCGGACAGCCGACCTGAAGAGCTTTGGGTTCGATCCGAAGGAAGGGCAGAACGTCACGCTCATTCCCTACCCGGAAATCGTCGCGCGCCTGGCGCCTTACCCCGGCGTTCCCGTGAGCGGCCTCGATCCGGGCATCCGCCAGTGCATCGAGGCGCAATCGACCTGCCGCGGCTACCTCTTTCACTTCGAGCACCAGGACCGGCAGCGCGAGGGATCCTTCTGGCTGGACTTCCTGAATCTGCGGCGCACCACAACGGTCACCGGCTGGTGGTTCGACACGCTCATCGTCGTCACCGACGACACGGTCCTGTTCAAGAACTACGCGGGGCAGCCCCGAACCGACCGGGTCGAGAAACAAGTCAATCCGCTGGGGCCGTTGCAGCCCATGGGCGAAAGCGCTGCCGCCTCCGCAATCGTTCACTAAATTGGAGTGGTCATGAAAGAATGCCTGACGCAATTGCTCGTCCACCTGGACGCGACGGCTCACACGTCGCAGCGCCTCGCCGTGGCCCGTGCCATCGCGCAAGGCCAGGGGGCCGCCCTGACAGCCTTGTACGCCGTGACTCCGGCCCTGGTGGAAATTCCCTTCGCCCCGGACGCGGGACCCAACGTGGCGCAAGTGCTGTGCGAACTCGATGACGAGCGACGTGCCAAAGTTCGCGCCGAGTTCAAGCGCGCGAACATCGATGGCTTGCACGCCGCCTGGGCTGAAGTCCGCGACTATCCGATCGTTCCGGCTGTTGCGCGCCAGGCTCTTTATGCCGACCTGCTGATACTGGGCCAGCATGACGGGTCCGATCCGGCGTCAACCGGCGTGCCGCCCGATTTCGTCGAAAGCGTCCTGGCCGCGAGCGGCAAGCCCGCCCTGGTGCTTCCATACACGTGGGCATCGGCGTCTCTCGCTGAAGTTGCGGTCGTCGCATGGAAGCCGACGCGCGAGGCGGCGCGCGCCCTCAGTGCGGCCGTTCCCCTGCTGCAGCGAGCCGAGCGCGTGCACATCGTGTCGTGGACGAGGGATGAAGACGAGAACATCAACGGCGATGGGCTCGATCTGGACGGGTACCTCAAGCTGCGTGGGATCGAGCCGATCTGGCATCGTGAGGGCGGGGGCGAACCGGACAGCCTGGGCGACCTGCTGCTGTCCCGTGCGGCTGACCTGTCCGCGGATCTGCTCGTGATGGGTTGCTACGGTCACAGCCGCGCGCGCGAGTGGGTGCTGGGCGGCACCTCGCGCACCATCCTGCAATCCATGACCTTGCCGGTGCTCATGGCTCATTGAGAGAGTTCAACGAACTCTTCAGCCTCGGGGCAAGCAGGCTGCCGGCATGAATACTCGCGACGCCCCACTCACGCCTGCCGCAATGCATTGGCACGCCATGCAACCCCAGGAGGTGGCGGCGCATTGGCGCGTCGATCCCCAGCGCGGGCTGGCCGAGGACGAAGCGGGGCGCCGGCTCGCGGCTTCGGGACCGAACCGGCCCACGGCAATCCGCGGGCCGAGTGCCCTTGAACGCCTGCTCTCCCAAATCGTGCAGCCTCTGGTGCTGGTTCTGGTTGTTGCCGGGGTTGTCACCGCGGTGCTCGGCCAATGGGTCGATGCCGGCGTCATCTTCGGCGTCGTGCTGATCAATGCCATCGTCGGCTACGTCCAGGAGGGAAGGGCGCAGGCCGCGCTGGCCGCACTGGCGTGCGCGCTGGCCACCGACACGACCGTTCTGCGCGCGGGCGTGCGTCGCCGGCTCGACTCAACCGGGTTGGTTCCCGGGGATGTGGTGGCGCTGGCGGCCGGTGAGCGGGTCCCGGCAGACGTGCGCCTGTTGTCCGGCCGCGACCTGCAGGCCGCTGAAGCGGTGCTGACCGGCGAATCCGAGCCCGTGGCCAAGAACACTGCGGCACTGCCTGCCGACACTCCGTTGGCAGAGCGGCGCAACATGGGCTATGGCGGCACGCTGGTGGTGGCCGGGCAGGCGATGGGCGTGGTGGTCGCTACCGGCGACGCCACGGAAACCGGCCGCATTGCGGGGCTCATCGTCCAGGCGCCGGACACGGTGACACCGCTGACGCAACGCATGGCCCGCTTCGCCCGACAGCTGCTTATCGCGATTCTTGCATTGGCCGCGCTCACTTTCGCGGTGGGCGTTTGGCGCGGCGGAGTGCCATTCGAGGTGTTCATGGCGGCCGTCGCCCTGGCTGTGAGCGCCATTCCAGAGGGCTTGCCGGCCGCGATGACGATCGTGCTGGCGATCGGCGCGGGCCACATGGCCCACCGGCGCGCGGTGGTGCGGTGCCTGCCCGCGGTGGAAACGCTGGGCAGCACCACGGTGATCTGCTCGGACAAGACCGGCACCTTGACCGAAAACGCGATGACCGTGCGCGAGGTATGGGCGGGCAGCCGCGCCTTCCAGGTGGGCGGACATGGCTACAACCCCGGCGGAATCGCTACCGAACGGACCGAAGAAACCGGGCCGGTTGCACAGGTCGCCGGCGCGCTGCGCGAAACGATCGTGGCCGGCGCGCTGTGCAACAACGCGCGGCTGGTGCATCAGGGATCGCAGTGGACCATTCAGGGTGATCCGACCGAAGCGGCGCTGCTGGTGCTGGCCCGCAAGGCGGGACTGGATGAGGCCGACCTGGCCAGCGCGCTGCCGCGCCGCGACGAGCTGCCTTTCGACCCGACCCGCCAAGCCATGGCGACACTGCACGAGCACAACGGTTCATGCATCCTCTATGGCAAGGGGGCGGTTGAAAAGCTGCTGCCGGCCTGCCGCTCGATGCTCGACGAAAACGGGCGTGAAGTGCCGCTCGACGCACAGGAAGTTGAAGCGCAAGCACTTCGGATGGCGAGCGAGGGGTTGCGCGTCCTGGCACTGGTGCGCGCAATCTTGCCTGTCGGGGAGCCGCTGCAATCCGGGCACCTCGCCTCAGGCCTGGTTTTCCTCGGCTTGGTGGGCATGATGGACCCGCCGCGGCTGCGCGCCATCACAGCGGTGCGAGCCTGCCATGGCGCCGGCATTCGCGTGAAGATGATCACGGGTGACCATCCCGGGACGGCCAGTGCCGTTGCCCGGCAGTTGAGCATCGCGCGCGACGGATCCCGCGCGGTGACGGGGCGCGAGCTGGCCCAAATGGATGAAAGCGCGTTGCGGCGCGTCGTCGCCGAAGCGGACGTTTTCGCGCGCGTGGAGCCCGAGCAGAAGCTGCGGCTGGTGCGCGCGCTGCAGGCCAATGGCGAAGTGGTCGCGATGACAGGTGACGGCGTCAACGACGCGCCGGCGCTCAAGCAGGCAGACATCGGCGTGGCCATGGGTCTGGCTGGAACCGAAGTAGCCAAGGAAGCCGCCGACATCGTGCTGACGGACGACAACTTCGCCACTATCGAGGCAGCCATCGAAGAAGGCCGCGGGGTGTGGGACAACCTGGTGAAGTTCATCGTCTGGACCTTGCCTACCAATGGAGGTGAAGGCCTCGTGGTACTGACATCGATCCTTGCCGGCGTGACGCTGCCGATGACGCCGCTGCAGATCCTGTGGAACAACATGACCACGGCGGTGCTGCTGGGCATGATGCTGGCGTTCGAGCCGACCGAGCGCGGCGTGATGCTGCGCCCGCCGCGGCCGCCGGCGGCGCCGCTCCTCGATCGCGATCTGATCGTGCGCACGCTGCTGGTCAGCGCCTTCATGCTCGGCGGCGCTTTCGGATTGTTCGAGTTGGCGTTGCGGCAAGGCCAGCCGCTCGAGCAGGCCCGAACCATTGCCTGCGACCTTTTTGTCGTGATCGAAACCCTGTACCTGTTCAACTGCCGATCGCTCTCGCGGCCGTTCTGGGCAGTTGGCGCATTCAGCAACCCGTGGGTCTGGGCCGGAGCTTCGGCCATGCTGGCGGCACAACTCGCCTTCACGTACGTGCCGGCGTTCAACCGCATCTTTCACACCGCGGCGCTGGACATGGGCCAGTGGCTTGGCATCCTCGCCGTAGCCGGAGCATGCGCGCTGGCCATTGAGCTTCACAAGTACGCTGGAAACTTGCGTCGCAATGTCACGGCGCGCGAACCTTCACCCGGCTGCCGTCCGCCAACGAAGCCGGCGGATAGACCACCACCGACTCGCCCGGCGTGAGGCCGCTGCGCACCCAGGCTTGCGTGCCGTTGCGGGCCGCCACCTCGACCGCTTGCAGCCGCGCGTGCCGGCCGTCGAGCTTGTACAGCGCCATGCCCTGCCCACGCGGGAAGAGCGCGCCGACGGGCACCACCACTGCCTGCTCGACGCTCGTGGTGACGATCCGCACGCCGACGCGAAAGCCGTCGCCCATCGCCTGCCAGGCCTGCGGTGGCGTGGTGATGTCGATCAGCACGTTGACGCGTTGCTCCTCGATGCCCAACGCCGACACCTTGGTGAAAGCGGCAGGCTCGACGCGGCGCACGCGGCCTTCGACGGCGGGACCGCCCCAGCGCTCGATCACGACATGGCGGCCTGGCTGGGCCTGCACGGCGTCGGTGGTGAGCAATTCGCTCAAGACTTCCATCCGCTGCGGATCGCCCACTTCCAGCAGGGCCGCGCCGGCAGGAACGGTGGCTTCGCTCGCCTGGACCACCCGCAGCACCACGCCGCTCACCGGGGCGAGCACGGCAAGGGGACGGCCGGACTTGTTGCCGGAATTGGCCGGCTGCAGCATCGCGGCGGCCTGGGCCTGTTCATGCACTGCCACTTCGCGCTCGGCGTTCGCCATCTCCAGTTCGCGCCGTGCGCCCGCCAGTGCCAGCCGGGTGGTGTCGAGCCGCGAAGGCGCGACGAAGCCGTCACCGGCCAGCTTCTCGGTGCGGTCCTGTTCCAGCCGGGCTTCCTGCAGCGAAATGCTGGCGCGCGCCACGCGGGCCGAAGCACGGTCGACCCCGGCCGCGGCGGCTTTCAGCCGAGCCGCCGCTTCGCGTGCGCTGCGTTCGTCGACCATGGAGGACATGACCGGACTCAGCACGGCGACCGTGTCCCCGGCCGAGACGCGATCGCCCTCGCGCAGCGCAATGCGGGCCAGCCGCGCCGCGACCGGCGCCGAGACGGTGTAGCGCTCCTTCAACCGGGTGCGCCCGTCCTCTTCGATCGCCTGCTCGAAGCGGCCTTGCTTGACCGTAGCGACTTCGACCTGGATCGGGCGCGGCGAAAAGGCCCAGACCAGCGCCGCGGCAGCCGCGGCGCCGGCGGCGATCCAGGCCCATGTTGTCTTGTTCAGTTTCAGCACGAATTACTCCCTTGTCTTGAGTGCGGCGACCATGTCCAGACGGTCGATGCGCCTTCGCACCACCATCGCGCTGGCCACGCCGGCGGCGACCACGCACAGCGCCGCCCAGGCGTAAGTGCGAGCGCGGATCACCACCGGAAAAAGAAACTGGTCCGAGCGCAGCAGGTCGACCACCGTATGCACCAAAGCCCACCCGAGCACCATGCCCACGGGCAGGGCGATGGCTATCCCCAACGCGAGCTCCCCCAGCAGCAGCACCGACACCTCGCCGCGCGTGAAGCCGAGCACCCTGAGGCTGGCAAGTTCCCAGCTGCGCTCGGCCAGCGCGATGCGCGCGTTGTTGTAAACCACACCGACGGCGATTACGGCTGCGAATGCAGTCAGGATGCTGCTCATGACCCGGACGTTGCGAGCCGTCAGTTCTTCCATGTCCCGCAGCATCGTGGATTTCCTGAAGGCGCCGGCGACGCGCGGCATTGCCTGGGTGGCGTCCAGCACATGCCGCTCTGCGCCGGGTTCCACGGCGACGGTGAAGATCGACACCAGGTCGCCTTCCCCGAGCAGCCGGTTCAGGGCGCGTCTTTCCATGAAGGTATTCAGCCCCATCATGTCGCGCACCGTGCGCTCGATCACCACCTGCCGCACCGGACGGTGGCCTTCGCGTACTTCCACTGTCACGCTGTCTCCCGCACGCAATCCCAGCTTCTGCGCCAGCCGGTCGGTCATCAAGAGGCCGTCCGTGCCGGGAAGCGCCTGCCGCTGATCCACGTCGATCACGCGGTGCAGATCCGGCGCTGCCGCATAACCCTGGATCGCGCCGGTAACGCTGCGCTGGCCGTTAACGAAGCGCACCGCGACGTTGCGGCCCGGTTCGACCTGGAGCACGCCGGGGATGCGCGCCAGGGCGCGCGTAGCGGACGCATCGACCGGGTCCGCGGTCCACACGGCGATGTCGCCGCGCATCGCGAGCGTGAAGTTGGCGTCGACTATCACCTCGATCGCATCGCGAAAGAAATTGCCCATGATCACGATGGCTACCGACGCGGCCACACCGCCGATCGTGAGCGCGGCGCGCAGTGGGCGCCGCTCCAGGTTGCGCAGGATCATGCGCAAGGCGGGCCCGGTGTGTAGCCGCGGCACGCGCTCCAGGAGCGATCGCCGGTAGCGGCCTGGCGCCGGTGGCCGCATGGCCTCGGCCGGCTGCAGGCGCACCGTGGCGGCAATCGCGGTCAGTGTGCCCAGCACGGTGGTAACTGCCACGATGCCGATGCTCAGGGCAACAAGCGAGGCCGAAACGCGATGATCGAAGACCGGGAAGCGGAACATGTCCGTGTAGAGCCCGAGCAGCAGCACGCCCAGCCATTTTCCGAGCAGCAGTCCGAGCACCAGGCCACCGCCCACCATGGGAGTGACCAGCTTCAGATAATGCCGGGCGATGGCGCCGTTGGCGTAGCCGAGCGCCTTCAGCGCCGCCACCTGCTCGCGCTGCGTAGCGACCAGCCGCGCCGCGACGACGTGAAGCAGGAACGCCGCTACCGCGAGGAAGATCGCCGGCAATAGCGTGCCCTGAACCTGCTGGCCGCGGATTTCGTTATCGAGCATCTGGTGCGATACCTGTTCATCGCGCCCATGGGCCGGCAATCCGCCAAAGGGCGCAAGCTGCCGGCTGACGGCGTCGATGACCGCCGGCTGCGACGCTTGCGGCGTGAGCTTGAGCGCCACATGGTTGAAGGCGCCTTCCATGTCCAGAGCGGCTGCCAGCTCTTGCTCGTCGACCCAGAAGACGCCGAAGGCGCGCACGTCGGGCGTACCCCACAGGCCGGCAAAGATGTATTCGGGCGAGACCGCCGTGCCGGTGATGCGCAAGGGCCGCAGCTTGCCGTTCACCAGTGCGGACACATAGGAGCCCGGTGCAAGCCGGTGGGCTTGCGCGAAGGCCTCGGAAACCACGGCTTCGAGCTCGCTGCTCCCTCTTCCGCGGCCTTCGGGCAAGCGGCCGGTGCGCGGGCTTACGCGGTTGAGCGCCGCGGCGTGGCGCGCGTCCAAGCCAATGAGTTGCCCGATCACCGGATCGGATGAGCCGGGAATGGACACGCGGGCACCGGCTTCGACGGTGGTTTGGACTTCGATCACGCCCTCGAGTTCGGCCAGCCGTTGGGCCACCGCATCGGGCGCGCGTTTCACGGTCGCGAAAACGTCCGCGAACCGGCCGCTCTCGTAGAAACGGTCGCGCGCGAATCCCAGCGAGTCCACCGCGGACAGGCAGGCGATGAAACCCGCGATGCCGCTGGCCACCACCAGCGCGATGGTGAGGGCCTGGCTCCACAGCAGTCGCAGGTCCCTCAGTGCTTTGCGGTCCAGGGCTCTCATATAGTCACCAGGACAGCTCCGCGGGCGTCAGCCGCCGCGCTGGAATTTCGATGTTGGCGATGCGACCGTCGGCCAGCCGGATCACGCGATCGGCCATGCCCGCGATGGCGGCGTTGTGCGTAATCACGATCGCCGTCGTGCCCAGCTCCCGATTGATCCGCGCAATGACTTCGAGCACCAGCTTGCCGGTGGTGTAGTCGAGGGCGCCGGTCGGCTCGTCGCACAGCAGCAGCTGCGGGCGCTTGGCAATGGCGCGCGCGATCGCCACGCGCTGCTGCTCGCCGCCCGACAGCTGCGAAGGAAAGTGGTCGCGCCGCGGCGAGAGCGCCACCAGCTCCAGTGCTTCGTCCACCGGCATGGGGTCGCTGGCGATCTCGGTGACCAGGGCCACGTTCTCGCGCACGGTGAGGCTGGGGATGAGGTTGTAGAACTGGAACACGAAGCCGACATGCTCGCGCCGATAGCGCGTAAGTTCGTCGTCGGAGGCATCTGTCAGCCGATGGTCGTAGAACTCGACTTGGCCGGTGGTGGGCCGGTCCAGCCCGCCGAGGATGTTCAGGAGCGTGGACTTGCCGCTGCCCGACGCGCCCAGCAGCACCACGAACTCCCCTGCGCGCACATCGAGGTCGACGTCGCGCAGGGCTTGCACGGCCGTCTCCGCATTGCCGTAGGTCTTCGACAGTGCGCGGATGCGTAACACTGGAAGGTCAGCCATCTTTTGCGCAGGTTGCGCGCGCAACCCGATCGTGAATTCAAGTTAGTCGCGCAGGCGACGCAGCGCCTTGATTTGGCGCAACCTACCGCATTCGCGGGATGCGCGCGCCGGCATCGGAGGCTATAAATGAAAGTGCATGGGAAGCGGAGATGCCAGGGAAGAGACTTGCATGAACGACAGTGAAACCCGCAGTCAGCGCCTGAACCGGCGTACACGAGCATTCGCGTGGATCGCGTTGATCGTCGTCCTTGGCGTGGGTGCGATCTATCTGGCCGCCTGGCTGGGCCGGGACTATTCGACGGCGGCGCGTGCGTTGATCTGGATGGACTCCCAGGTCGACGACTACACACGCTTTGCTTCGCGGCAGATCGATGCCCCGTCCGCTTCGTTCCACTATGACAAAGGTCCCGGCTACCCTGACGGCCTGCCGGACGACGCGGTCCCGGGGAACGCGGATCTCAACGTCATGCTTGCCGCGAACAAGACCACCGCGTTCATTGCGATCCGGGACGACAAGCTCATTTACGAGCGGTATTTCAACGGGGCCAACCGGTACTCGACCGAGACGTCATTTTCCATTTCGAAATCGTTCAACTCGGCAATGCTGGGGCGCGCGATCGCCGATCACCGCATCGGCAGCATTGACGACCCGATCACCAGGTACCTGCCGGAACTGCTGCAGCGCGACCCGCGTTTCGCGCAAATCACCATCCGCCACCTCGTGTCGATGTCGTCCGGGCTGCGCTACCGCGAAACCGGCACACCCTGGGGCGACGACGCCAAGACCTACTACGCGCCGGACCTGCGAAAGCTCGCGCTGGAAGAGACTGAAATCGTGGAGCCGCCGGGGCAGCGCTTTCACTACAACAATTTCAATCCGCTTCTGATCGGCCTGATCCTCGAGCGTGTGACCGGCAAGCGGGTGGCGGACTACATGGCCGAAACCGTCTGGAAGCCGCTCGGGGCCGAAGGTGCCGCCACATGGTCGCTGGATTCGCACTGGAGCGGCTTCGAGAAGATGGAAAGCGGCATCAACGGCCGCGCCATCGACTTCGTCAAACTCGGTTCGCTGTATCTGCATCGCGGGCAGTGGCGGGGCAAGCAGGTGATCCCTGCGGAGTGGGTCGACCAGTCGACGCGCTACACGACTGACACCGATCCCGCGCTGAAATACCAGTACGGCTGGTGGACCTTCCACCGGGAGGGGCTGGGCGACTATTACGCCGCGATTGGAAACAAGGGCCAGTACGTGTTCGTGTTCCCGCAGCAGCGGATGGTCATCCTCAGGCAGGGCATCGAGCGCGGCTCGATCGACTGGCCCAAGGCGATTTCAGACATTGCGTTGGCGGTGAGCGGGCACGGGGGCCAGCATTAACGAGCTTCGCGTCAAGGGCCGCTTTCGGCCATGAGCGGGTATTGACGAACGGCCGCAATGGAGTAGCGGAGTTCTGGCTTTTTACGGACCACAAGCTGGAGCTGGACAAGCACAGGGTATCAAAAAAACAGACCAGGATGGTCCCTTCATTGCGAAAACTTGGAGTCGAGGAAGTCGATCAGGTCGAGCGTGACGTTCGCCTTCTGGGTCAGGTTGGTATATCCGATGCCGCCCCTTCCCATGCACGACTTGCGCATTTGAGCGAGAAGGGCGACGAACTGCGACTCGGCAAAACTCTTGCCGTCGTAGACCGATGTTCCGTCGGATTCGACGACAACCCTGCAGTCAACGAAGGTCTCGATCAACGGGGATCGAAACATCCGCATGTTCAACGGATCGCCGTCAAACCCGCTCGCCGCGCCGTGATAAACCTTGCTGATAACCTTTCCGCCAGCGGATGCGTATTCCTTCACCCACTCATTGCAACCCGCTTGGCCGACGATGTCGTCCTTGTCGCCCATGGCGATGAATACGCTTGCGTTCGGCCTGGGGCTGCGTGGATGGAAAAGGCATCCCGGACTGACGGCCATTGCAAGCGCGAAGCGTCTGTCGCTCGCACTGGGAACAAAGGTGCTGTCTGCCGCCAATAGCGCGATCGTGCCACCCCGGCCGGAGCCCAAGACGGCGATGCGGTCGGCAGAATTGCCGGCTTTGATCAGTAGCTCCCTTGCGGCAAAGGCATCGTGCACCTGGTCGAAGACAGAGACTGCGGCATTATTCGCGATAGTGTCCTTGACACCGCGTGGGGCATAGCTGTCGATGACCAGAACCGAATATCCGGCCGAACTCAGGGAGCGTGCGTAATGGCCTTCGCGGTTGTCACTCACGCCGCCGCCTGCGCCAATGATGACCACCGCGGCTTTGGCCTGTCCAGTGGGCTTGAACAAAACGCCGGGAATGACCATGTCCGGCGCGCCTGCCTGCGGGGACATGACGCTGACAGCCACGCCCCCCCGCGGCGGCGAGTCCAACGGCGTTGGCCCCCACGGATTGGTATACGCGCTATCAGGGCGCGACATCCAGGTCCCCGTTTGTGCGTGCGCGTCAGAAACGGCCAACACTCCGGCGACAAGCGCAACACCCAGCCACAGCGCTCCTGCGGCCCGGTGCCTGGAAGTTCGGTTGAGTCTCATCATTGACCACCCTCCGGAAGTCCCGCCTTGCGAAGGCCTTCGACGAGTCTCTCACGCTGTGCAAGAAAGCCGGCATCCGTCGACGGGTAAGTCATTACGACATAAGCGACATTGCTCAGGGGCACCATCTGGCGATGCTTGGCCATGTTGGCCTTTGCAGCGGACATGCGCCCATGCAAGGCGTCGATTGCTGCAAGCATCAGGTAAGGCCTGCCATTGTTCGGGGACTCGGCAGCCCACGTTCGCAGAATGTCGTAGGCCTCATCGTCGCGCCCTTGTGCGAACGCCAGGTCGGCGAGAGTCTGCGTCAACCATTGCTGGCGCCGCGGGTAGGGGCGTAGCTCGGTGACCTGGCTCAGGTGCTGCGCCGCGTCCACGTAGCGGCCTTGCCGCAGTAGCGCACTTCCCAGCCTGAGGTGGGCGTTCTCGTTGTCGGGGCTTAGCTCGAGCGCCCTGCGCCAAACCCTGAACGCATCTTCGGGCCTTTGCCGCAGCATCAGCATCTCGGCCCAAGCGACGAGGTTTTCAGGGTTGTCCGAAGACAGGTCCAGAGCATGTTTGAAAACCTTCTCGGTCGCGTCCAGTTCGGCACGGGGAGTGTCGCTGTAAAAGTAGTAGAACCCCAGCAGATGCGCCACCCCGAGTGCAATCGATGCGTTGACGGAGCCGGGGTCGGCATTCGCGGCGAGCTCGAAACGACGCCGCGCGCTCCGGATGTCTTCCTGGCTGCCTCGATCCAGATCGCGCCACCCCAGGACGATCGAATCCACCGGGTCCTTGTCTCGCCCGGGAAGTCGCGCACGTGCGGTTTCGATTTCGTAGTAGCGCGCTTTGAGCGCGCTTAGCACCCTTTGGGCATAGGTGAAGCGCGCCGACTCGTCTTCGCTCTGGAGGTTGGCCTCATACAGCAAGTAGACCTCCGCCGATCCGATCTCCGTCAAGTAGGTAGCGACGCGGGCCGAATTTGCGGCCTTGGTGATCCGCCCGCCCAGCACGTACTTGACGTTGTGTTCCGCGCCGATGCGCTCGAACTCAGGCGCGGCCGGATTCTGGTGGACGGTGGTGGCGCGCTCGATCACGCGCATGCCGCTGCCCAGTAGTTGTCCGCTGACGGCATCCGCCACTTCGTCGCCGAGCGTAGACCCCTGCCCATTGGCTCGCTTGTCTTTGAAGGCGAGGACAGCAACCGCGCGCCGGGCGACGATTTCCTCGTCGACGTTGACGCCGGGAGCGGGCAGCCAACGCCACGCCGCGCCTGCCGCGAGCAGCGCAACGCCAAGCAGCGCGACCATGCCAAACCACATTCGCCACCGGCGTCCGGGCTGCGGTCGCACGAGATCGCGACTCTTGGCCGTCGGATCGGTTGGCGGTGCGTGCGAAGGTTGTTGGTTCGCAACCAGCCCCTCACGCGATAGCCGAAAAGCCTTGATCGGCGTCGCGATGTTCTTGACCGATTGCGCACCAATATCCTCAAAGGCCAAGTGGGTGCGATGGGAGGCCGTTTCCTGCACCGCATGCGAGACGACCACACCACCCGGATCTGCGAGCGCTTGCAGGCGCGAGGCGATGTTGACGCCGTCGCCATAGACGCTGCCGTCTGGTTTTTCGACGACGTCACCCAGATGGATTCCAATGCGAAAGCGCAGCTTCAGGTGCTCAGGGATGCATTCGGCCAGACTTGCGAGTTCCGCCTGAACCGCGGCCGCGGCACGCACTGCGCCGTTCGTCGTATCGAAGACTGCCAGCACCGAATCGCCGGAGGTGTCAACAATTCGGCCACCCTCGGCCTCGGTCTGGGAACGAAATACATTTCGGGCGGAGTCAAGCGAGTGCAGCGTCTCCACGTCGTCGAGGGACATGAGGCGTGAATATCCAGCCGCGTCTGCGGCCATGATGGCCAGAAGGCGATGCCGAAACTCGTTTGGCATAGCGCATGTCGCGGGCGACCTCCGTTTCGGGGCGGGCTCGATTATCGTCGGTATCCGCGAGAACCCATGGAACCGGGCGGCGGCTCTATTGCAGAGATGAGACCCACTGTAGAGCAGCAACCCCCACCCATGGCTCGGGTGCGTCTTGGGTCAGGGAACGCTCACGGAACTGTTGCGCGCATTGGGTCGGGTGTCGGTACTCCTTCGATAGGCTGGTCGTCAGCTAAGGTGAATCGCGCAGTTCTTGATGACCGCAATGGAGCGTCGATTTCGCCGGCGGATGCCGGCCATGAGCCGTCCTTCACAGAGCGTGGGCGTGCGACCGCTTGCGACTGATAGTGTTCCTTCGCAGTCGATGGGTCAATTATCCGCAGCGGACCCCGAAGCGAACCTCGCATGGTTGCCAAGCTCACAGCACGCTGCGCATCGCACTTATCGCGGATGCCTGTCGAGAGCTGCGCAGCCACGTCTCGAGTAAAGCGCATTCTCCAAACGCTTTTAACGGCGACCAGCAAGCCTTCGCTAGGGGAGCAGCGGATCCGACAAACCAAGTTCACATTGAAGGTATCGCCGGCAGGCCAGGCTCTTTCGGCTTGCGGTCCACCAACGAGAGCCGCGACTCCTTCGCCATCCTGTAGCTCCACGCCTTGAACTTGGCCAAGTATTCCGTCTTTTGCGGATCTGCCTTCACGGCGTCCAGCGACCACTCTCCACGATTGCCCTGTGCGGTCGGGCTGATGCCATAGACATTCGGGTTCACGTATAGCAAGGCCCAGACATGCTCACCCGTGCCGTACTTGAGGTATTTCGCAGCGAGGAGCGTGTGCGGAATCTCGACGCCATTCGCCTTCATCCAGTCCCAGAACCAGGTTTCGATCTCTTGCTGCGGCCCCGCGGAAGGGCCTTCGACCGCCTCGATCGTGAGGCACGCAGGGTAGTTAAAATTCCCATCCATGCCGTCCTTGTGCAACGGGGGCGACCGCGCCTCGCAGGCGCTGGTGAGCCATACCCGCACCACCGGGATGGTAGATTGCGACGCCCTGAAGTACATTGCTGTCCTCAGTTGCCGTGTCACGGGATCCACTTGTACTGCAAACGCGTGCTGCACGGGATTGTGATCGCCGAGGCCCTGAGTCCGCTCGCACCTGCATGAGTAATCCGTCTTCCGAATTTCGATGTCTTGCATGGGCAGGACTTGCCATTCCCCCGGCGGGAGCGCGAAAGCGACGCGGCCCAGCTGCAACAAACCCGAGGCCTTCATGGCGGCGCTGCCGGCTGCCGGCAGCTGCTGAGCAGCCACGGAGCCGACCCAAAGCGCGGCGCAGAGACTAACAAGCCGGGCGAGAGAGGCGGCGGCAACCATGGCGGATTAATCGTCCGCCTCGGGCAAATGTCAAGGTGCGTGCCGCAGCGCCCGCTTCACTCCGTCACGATCCCCGCTTCCTTCACTACCTTCCCCCACTTGGCCAGGTCTACGGGGGGCCGGGAAGCGAAAACCCGCAACGGGATCACCGGACGCATACTGAGCGAGTGCTTTTCGGCAATGAATTGCGAGAACACTAGGGCCGTTTAGGGTCGAAAGCTGGCTGCATTCGATGAGGTCAGTCAGCGCGCGACCGGTGGCCGGCCACTGGCCTATTCGTGACTTCAGCTTTGACGGCCGCGTCACAGGCGACGCCACTGTGTGACTTCAACGAACGCAGCGCCGTGCCGATCGGCGAAGATCGTAGCTTGGCGGCGCCGATCGTGGGCAGGACGGGGCTACCTACGATGGCGCGCTCGACTGAGGGACCACAAATGGAAAGCAATCAGAAGGCCTATGCCTTGCCGACGGAGACCGCGCCTTCACTCGGCATTGATGACTTGCTGAATGATCTTGTCCGGCTGAAAGACTTTCTTGAAAGGCGCGGCCTCAAGACAGCAAATACCCGAATCGAGCGGTACATCACTTATCTGCAGCGCACCTTATTGGACGGGCCACAGGACGCGTCGACAGTTTTCAAGAACTCTACCGATGCTCGCTTCAAGAGCCCAGCGGATTGGCAACTCTATGTGATGCGGGAGGTTCATGAACTGATGTGGATTCTAAAGGGACTTGATGCGTGTCTGCCCGCTGGCGTTGACGAGAAACTCAAAGTGATTGTGTCCGGACGGGACTTTGCCGCCCTGGATGGTGACTCCCGGTCGAGAGACGCCCAGTTCGAACTTCGGATTGCCAGCTACTTCTGCCAGACAGGTTGCCACGTGGTTCTCTCGGGGGCAACGGACATCGTTGCATTGACGGATCGAGAGGCGTTCTATGTCGAGTGCAAGAGGATCGGGAGCGGCGCGCAGCTAGGGAAGCGGCTTACAGAGGCGCGAAAGCAATTGCAAACAAGAATGCCCCCAAAACTTGGGAAGCGCATGGCTGTCGGTGGTGTCGCTGCTGACGTGACAAAGGTGGCTTTCTCGCGCAACGGACTTACTTTTGGCGTCACCAACGAACATTCAAGGGACGTCATTCAGGACAAGCTAATCGCTATTGCAGATGATGCGCAGCAGTTTCCGCTATACCGCGACTGTAGCTCGCTCCTCTTCTACTGGTTTCAGATTCACATTCCCGCTCTGATATTGCAGCCACCTCGCATGGCTACCAGATTCTCTTCCTACCATGTGTTGCGTGAAGTGATCGATCGAAAGCAACGAAGGGCAGCGAAAGTGTTTTATCAACTATTCGAATCCGCATCAAAGGCCACGGACCCTAGAGAACAGCCCCCGGAGAAGCTGGTTCGGAGGAAGGAGTACGTTTTCCCGGTGGGTACTACCTTCACTTTGGGCGACGAACTTGAGCGCATCCTCGCACGCGATCCATCGCCCACGGATGATGAAGAGGAATTCATTGGCGAACTCACAGTCAATGGCACATCTCACAAATTCACCGTCTTCGATCTTAGATTTGTGTCGCAACAGGCGTTCCGAGAATGCCGCGACGCCGTTCAGATCGATCGGATGCAAGGCGGGCTGCGACTGTTGGTTGAGATGTATGTGCAGCGGTTCCCTTACGAAAAGCAAGACTGATGCTGGCAGTAAAGGGCGACGGCAAAAAGGTTGTGACGTGGCGATGGCATTTCGCGCAGGCTTTGGATCAAGATCGGCGCCGGAGACATGCCGACAGCGCCTACTAGGCTGACGCGGGCGGACCTTGGAAATAGAAACTCATCCTGCGCGGTTTGATCGTTGCGGTCTTGTTGCCGTCTTGGCGGTTGGCAGTTACGCCATAGGCTGGCCCTTTGGCGCAAGCTCGCGCATTTGCTCCGCCGCGCATCAGCGCTATAAACGAAGGCGCGCCGGAAAATTTTTCACCGGCTGCCCACACATGACCATCCGCAATCTCGAAGCTCTCTTCCAGCCGCGCTCGATCGCGGTAATCGGCGCCTCCGACCGCCCGGGCAGCGTCGGATCGGTCGTGCTGCGCAACCTCAAGGGCGGCGGCTTTTATGGCGCGATATGGCCGGTCAATCGGCGCCATGCCATGGTGGACGCCGCGCCCGCCTGGCAGGATGTCGCGTCGCTGCCGGGTGTACCCGACCTGGCGGTCATCTGTACGCCTGCCCACACCGTGCCCGACCTCATTGGAGAACTCGGCCGCAAAGGTGTGCGGGCCGCTATCGTGATGACAGCCGGCCTCAAGCAGCCGGTGGGCGAGGGGGGGACGCTGGAGCAGGCCATGCTCGCTGCCGCCCAGCCTTATCTGCTGCGAATTCTCGGCCCGAATTGCATCGGCCTGCTGGTGCCCGGTATCGGCCTGAACGCGAGTTTTGCTCCCGGCAATGCGCTGCCCGGCAAGCTGGCCTTTGTCACTCAATCGGGCGCCCTGGCCACGGCCATGCTGGACTGGGCCAACGGCCGAGGCATCGGCTTCTCGCACTTCATATCGCTCGGTGACAGCGCCGATGTGGATTTTGGGGATGCGCTGGACTATCTGGGCAGCGACTCGAGAACCCGCGCCGTCCTGATGTACGCGGAATCGCTGCAGGCAGGGCGCAAGTTCATGTCGGCCGCGCGTGCCGCGGCCCGCAACAAGCCGGTGATCGTGGTCAAGGCCGGGCGCGCTCCCGACGGTGCCCGCGCCGCGGCTTCGCACACCGGCGCCCTGGCCGGTTCCGACGTGGTGTTCGACGCCGCCGTCCGCCGGGCCGGGATGCTGCGGGTCGAAACGCTCGAGGCGTTGTTCGATGCCGCCGAAACGCTGGCGCACCCGCACCCGCAGCGCGGCGAGCGCGTTGCAATCGTCACCAACGGCGGCGGCGCGGGCGTGCTGGCGGCCGACGCCATTGCCCTTGGCGGGGGCAAGCTGGCGCAGTTGGATGAGGCCACGATGGCCGCCCTGAACCAGGGCCTGCCGGCGACATGGTCGCACGGCAACCCGGTGGACCTGACCGCCGAATCACCGGTGCAGCGCTACCAGGACGCCTTGCGCATCCTCCTTGCCGCGCCCGAAGTCGATTCAGTCCTCTTCGTTCATGCGCCAACGGCTCTGGTGCCGGCCGCCGACATCGCGGCCGCGTGCCTGCCGCTGGTGGAGCATGCGCTAAAACCGGTATTGGCCTGCTGGCTGGGCGGGCCCACGGTCGCAGCCGCCCGGGCCTCCTGGTCCGCAGCGGGCATTGCCTGCTTCAACACACCCGAGCGCGCTGTGGCGGCTTGGCTGCAACTGGTCATGCATGCGCGCAATCAGCTCGCCCTGCAGCAGATTCCGCCGGCCTCATTGACCGAATTCACGCCGCAGCGCCAGCGCGCGCAGGAACTGATCGATACGGCCATACGCGAAGGCCAGGATTGGCTGGATGCGGTGCAGTCCATGGAGCTGCTCCAGGCGTATGGCATCCCTGTCGCGGACACGCGCAGGGCCCATGATGCCGAAGAAGCGGTCAGACAGGCAGTGCGGATCCGCTTCCCGGTCGCATTGAAAATCCTCTCGCCCCACATAGTCCACAAGTCGGACACTGGCGGCGTGGTCCTGAACCTGAGTTCACCCGAGGAGGTGCGCGCGGCCGCGATCGAGATGGAACAACTGGTGGCCGAGCGGCCTGACGCCAGGATGCGGGGCTTCGCAGTACAGGCGATGGCGCGGCGCTCGCGCGAACTCATCGTGGGCCTGTCCAACGATCGCGTGTTCGGGCCGGTCATGCTTTGCGGCAGCGGTGGCACCGACGTCGAATTGCGCAAGCAGCACGCGGTGGCTTTGCCGCCGCTGAATACGCTGCTCGCTCGTGATCTGATCGAGCGCAGCGGTGTTGCGCCTCTGCTGGGCATTTGGCGCGGCCGGCCGGCCGCCAACGAGCAAGCGCTGCTGGAGACCCTCTTGAAGGTCTCGCAGATGGCTTGCGATCTCAGCGGCATCGCCGAACTCGATATCAATCCCTTGCTGGTGGATGCGCAAGGGGTGCTCGCGCTCGACGCGAGAGTGCGGGTTCGCGACCACCAGGCGTTGGCGCCGTTGGCGATACGCCCCTATCCGCAGGAATTGAGCGAAACCTTGCAACTGGGGGGAAGCGCGCTGCTGCTGCGGCCGATTCGCCCGGAAGACGGCGAACGCCTCAAGCTGTTCTACCAAAAGGCGGCACCCGCCGATATGCGATTGAGGTTCTTCATGTCCCGCCGCGAGTTGCCCCCATCCGAACTCGCCAGATACAGCCAGATCGACTACGACCGGGAGATGACATTCGTCGCGCTTGAACCTGCGGACGCTCAGGGCCGGCAGGAAATGGTGGGCGAGGTCCGTGCGGTGTGCGACCCGGACAATCGTACGGCGGAGTTCGCGATCCAGCTGGCGTCCGCATGGCAGGCAAGAGGGCTGGGAAGAAAACTGATGGAGAGACTGGTGCAATACCTGCGTGAGCGTGGGACCGCTGAAGTCGTGGGCGAGTGCCTTCCTGAAAACGCATCCATGGCGGCGTTGGCCAAGTCCTTGGGTTTCGCGGTTTTTCCGGGGCCACCGGGAGAGGCCACGGCGCTGCGTCTCGCACTGCGCTGAGTTCAGGGAATCAGCACCGCCGCGCCATTCACCTGGCCATTGCGCACCGCCTGGATCGCGGCGTTCGCGTCGGCCAGTGTGAAAGTCTGCACGTGCGTTCGCACCGGCAGTTCGGCCACCAGGTTGAAGAAAGCCTCGCCATCGTGACGCGTGAGGTTGGCCACCGATTTCAGCACCCGCTCGCCCCAGAGCAGCCGGTAGTCGAACGCCGGAATGGTGCTCATGTGAATGCCGGCGCAGACCACGGTGCCTCCCTTGTGCACGGCGGCGAGCGCGGCTGGCACCAGCGATCCCGCCGGCGCGAAGATCAGCGCTGCATCCAGCGGCACGGGCGGCGCCTCCTCGGAGCTGCCGGCCCAGACCGCGCCCAGGGAGCGTGCGAACGCCTGGCCGGCAGAGTCGCCGGGCCGCGTGAAGGCGTAGACCTCCTGTCCGCGCGCCACGGCAATCTGGCAGACGATGTGCGCAGCCGCGCCAAACCCGTACAGGCCCAGCCGGTGCTGCGTTGCCGCCCCCGCGAGCCGCCACGAGCGGAAGCCGATCAAGCCGGCGCACAGCAGGGGCGCCGCGTGCGCATCGTCGTAACGGGCAGGCAAGGCGAAGCAGAAGCGATCGTCGGCCGCCATGTACTCGGCGTATCCGCCATCGCGGTCGTATCCGGTGAAGACCGGCCGGTCGCAAAGATTCTCGCGGTCGATGGCGCAGAACTCGCAACTGCCGCAAGCCTGCCCGAGCCAGGGAATCCCGATGCGCTGGCCGATCGCGAAGCGCTTGGCCTGCGGTCCACGCGCCACCACGTGTCCCACGACCTCGTGCCCCGGCACGATCATGGGGCGGCGGGGCGGCAGCTCGCCGTCGATGATGTGCAGGTCGGTGCGGCAGACGCCGCAGGCGAGTACGCGCACCACCACGTCGTGCCCCGCCGCTTGAGGCATCGGCCTTTGCACCTCCCGCAATGGACCAGCCGGGCCGGCCACGGTCATTGCACGCATGAATGCCGGCAACATGCCTCGATGGTGCACGCTTTACGGCTGGCGCGCGCAGCATTCGCGCTATCGTTGACCTCGCGCAAATGTGCGCTGTGACGGCTTCAGGTCGGATGCAGTGTCGAGCGCCGCGCCAGCGGGGGGCGCTCATGGATAGCCTGGCAGGCTGTGCAGTACGGCGTAGCGGGCAGCGCCTGCAGCCGCCGCAAGTCGATTTCTTCGCCGCAGTCCAGGCATTCGCCGTAGCTGCCGTCCTGCAGGCGGCGGCGCGCGGCGATCATTTGCTCGAGCTCCTCGGCGGCGTGGCCGGCCTTGGCGTGTTCGACCACGGCCTGGGTTTCCTCGATCGCCATGTCCTTGAAGTCGACCACCTCGCCATTGCTCACGTCCGAGGTGTGCTCCTCAACGTCGCCGGTCGCGCGCAGGATCGCGCGCAGCTCTGCCTCGCGCTGG